>JAFTGI010000059.1 GCA_017458195.1 Prevotella sp. | reverse complement strand
CTCAACGTGGTCAATGCCGCCCTCCGTCAGGGCGACCGCCAGCGTGCCCGCGTGCTGCTCGGCAAGGCCGGCGAGTCTGCCGAGGCCACCCAGGCCCGCGCCGTGCTGGCCATCCTCGACGAGCGCTACGACGAGGCCGCCCGCCTGCTCGACGAGGCCGAGCGTCAGGGCGCCGACGCCGCCCTCCGCGCAGTCATCGCCAAGAATCGTGAGGCGATTGAGAAATTAAGAAAATAAAAAACGCGTCCCGCGCTCTTTGACATACTGACACACACAATCCAGCGAATCTTTTCTGTCAAAAATTTGGCAGATAAGAAAAACTTTGCTATCTTTGCATCGTCGAAACCATTAATCGCAATGACAAGACGACGCGAAAAAGCCAAACCGCAGCCGCAGCTGAACAGACAGCTGGAACAGTCCGCAGCCCCACATTGTTAACTAATAATAAAGTGGAGGAATAGTAACTATGGGCATGTATATGATTTTCATGGTAGTCACCGTACCGTGCATCTTCTTCCTTCTTTGGTGTCTCACACCGAATGGAAAGAATTGGCTCAGAGCCAATAATCTGATTTAGCCGTCCCAAGGCGGGCCGGTCAGGGCCCCTGCAGGGAAAAGTTTTAATTTCCGGAAATTTCTTTCCCTAAAAGAACAACCCCCAATTTCTTTCCCCAAAAAAGAAAACACTGGATTGTGTGTTCCCTCGATAGCTTCGGCTGTCGGGGGATCATTGTATGTGTACATTGATGACATGGGACAGGAAGACAATAAACGAACATATTAATAACAACAGTATTAGTTACAAACATTTTTAAACATTTAAACAGTATGAAGAAGATTTCATTATTTACGCTTGCAGCAGCAGGAATGCTGTTCGCAGCATGCTCCAGCGAGGACGCCATCAACGAGCAGACCGCCGGAACATTCACTTCGGGCGACGGCTACGTGGGCATCGCCATTGAGCTGCCCAGTGCTCACGCCACGACGCGTGCCAACGATGATCTGAACAACGGTCTCGAGGCCGAGTTCGAGGTCAAGTCGGCCCGTCTCTATCTGTTCAAGGGTGCCACCGAGGCTGACGCCACGTTCATTAAGGCTTACGACATCGCCGACAACAAATTCGAGGCCGACACCCAGGGTGCAACCACCGATGCCAAGGCTCAGGAGAACGCAACCAAGATTACCTCGACAGCTGTCAAGGTGGCCAAGATTGAGAAGCTCACGCTCGACAGCACTCAGGATCTCTATGCTTTTGTCGTGCTCAACGGCGCAGGCAACGGCTACGACACTGACCCCGAAGTGGGCGCCAAGTTCGGCGAGTGGATTAAGGCCGAGAAGGTAGCTGCCAACATCGGCGGCGACGTCGAGGGAAATATCAGCGAAAAGGGTATGCTGATGACCAATGCCCCCGTCAGCGCTACTGCCGGCGGAACGCAGGCTTCCAAAGGCGACATCACCGTTGCTGCCAAGCTGAACAAGGACGCCATCAAGACGACCGAGGACGAGGCTAAGCAGACGCCTGCCGGTTGCGTCTATGTGGAGCGCGCCGCCGCCAAGGTGACCGTCACCGACGCCACCACGACGAAGGAGATTGAGCTGACCTCGGCTGAAGACAAGATGAAGTTCGAGATCGTCGGCTGGCAGGTCATCAACATGGAGCCCACCTTCTACAATGCCCGTCAGGCCAACGTAGCCGAGTGGCTCGGCTACAACAGCGACCTCGGCAATATTGCCAACACGGCTAAGTACCGCTTCGTCTCGGCTGACCAGTTCCTGCCCACGCTGCCCTCGACCGTCGGTCACGCCACGGCTTTCCGCACCTACTTTGCTCAGGACCCCCACTACGACAAGTTCACTGAGGGCAAGCTTGCTCCGACCGTGGCTGGTGGCGAAGGCGTGAAGTGGAATGCTGCCGGTGGCAATGCCTACATCACCGAGAACACCTTCGACGTGGCCAACCAGACCTCGAAGAACACCACGCAGGTGACCCTGCAGGTGAAGTTCAACGAGGGCAAGAGCTTCTACACCATCTCGAGCGATCCCGCTGCTTACGCTACCGACAAGATCAACGACGCCATCACTGCCAAGATGGAGAAGGTGAACAGCATCGGCACCTGGATGAAGCAGGTCAACAAGAGCCTCGCTGATGCCAACAGAACAGATAAGGTTGAAGGTAAGCTGATCGTCACCGTGCCCACCGATGTAAAGGCTGGCGAGCAGGAACTGACCTTCGCCTATGAGTTCAAGGTCGACGGTACCGTCACCGAGCCCTCCGCTGACCAGAAGGCAGAGTGGGAGAAGGCTGTCGCCGACGCCAAGAAGTACTACACCGTGACCTGCTACGAGGGCGGTATGTCCTACTACAACGTCCGCATCCGCCACTTCGGCGAGGCTGAGACCCCGTGGGATGCCATCGCAGACGCCGACGCTCAAAATGACGCTCAGGCTCCCTTCAAGGTGCAGCCGGGTGAAAACGTTGAGCAGATTTACGGCTACAAGGACGCCACCAAGGAGATTGCCAACAAGCGCTTCCTCGGCCGCTATGGCGTGGTGCGCGACAACTGGTACAACCTGAGCGTCAGCAGCATCAGCAAGCTCGGCTCGGCTACGCCCACGAGCATTGTCGACGAGACGCCCGACGACCAGATTGAAGATGAGTACTACATCTCCGTCCACGTGCACATCCTGCCTTGGGTGCTCCGTCTGCAGGACATCAACCTGTAAGCACCCATCTATCAAACACAAAGTCAGTCATTTTTATAACAAAAGTTTGTAATTTAAGAAGTGAATACGATGCAGTTCATCAAACCGATTATTGCGCTTTGTGCCACGGTGGCACTCGGGGCCTGCTCGCTGATGAAGGACGAGCTGGACGACTGTCCGCAGGGCCTCACCGTGCAGTTCGTCTACGACTACAACGTTGAGCGCGCCGACATGTTCAGCGACCATGTGGGCAGCGTCACGCTCTACGTCTACGACGCCGCCGACGGTCATCTGGTGCGCATGCAGACCGAGGACAACACAGCCTCGGCCCAGCCCCTGCGCGATCCTAACTATCGCATGACGGTCGATGGACTGCCGGCTGGCGACTATCGGCTGCTGGCGCTGGCCAACCAGCGCCAGTATGCCGACCTGCGTCAGCTCCCTGGCACACGCTATGTGAGAGACGGCGAGTCGGAGGGCATGACCGCACTGACGGTCACGCTCGCCGACCTGCCCGCCCGCACTGCTGCCACCGCCATCAGCCAGCAGCTCGACACGCTCTGGCACGGCACGCTCCGCTCCTCGGTCACCCGTGCCGACGACGCCTCCGCATCACCCGAGGGTGGGGTGGGGCAGACCGTCACCGTGCGTGAGCATCAGCTCACGAGCTGCGTCGTCTCGCTCGTGCGCGACACCAAGCGCCTGCACCTCAGCATCCGCCAGGCCGACGACCCGGCCCACTGCGACATCGCCGACTACGACATCACCCTCGTAGACTGCAATGGACGCATCCTCTGGGACAACACCGTCGCCACACCTGCCACACCTACGGAACCTACGGAACCTACCATCACCTACACCCCCTTCGCGCGCTGGAACACCTACTACGACGGGCAGACAGGCCAGAGCCTCCGTCAGCGTCCCGCCACCGACGACCAGCTGGAGGAGACGGCCCATGCCGACCTCGACTTCAACCGCCTGATGCTGCGTGGTCCGCAGGAGCCGACAGCCCCCGCGCTGCTGACCATCACCCATCGCGAGGACGGCCGCCAGGTGGCCCGCATCAACCTGCCCGAGATTCTCTCGCAGGGCCGCGGAGCCTTTGAGCGCGAACACTATGGCGCTCAGGAGTTCCTCGACCGTGCCTACGACTACCGCCTCGACTTCATCCTTGTCGGCGGACAGTGGCAGTACATGAGCCTCGGCATCCACACCCTGCCTTGGACCCTGCGTTGGCAGAATGTTGAACTTAACTGAACCGATGAAACACTATATAGCCATCATCACATGC
Source organism: Prevotella sp. (assembly GCA_017458195.1). Taxonomy (GTDB): domain Bacteria; phylum Bacteroidota; class Bacteroidia; order Bacteroidales; family Bacteroidaceae; genus Prevotella. The sequence goes on along the minus strand of JAFTGI010000059.1, from coordinate 21,236 downwards.
CTTGCCATGCTGCTCGCCACGACGGCCTGCAGCACCTTCGAGGCTGATCCCCGCTACGACGAAGCCGGCGCTGCGGACAGCCTCTACGTGGCGCTGACCATCAGCCTCGACCGCGGTGGCGTCACCTCGCGTGCCGCTACTACCCCCATGGGCGGCGAGGAGGGCGACGGCTGGGAGTATGGCCGTGACTACGAGAACCGTCTGCACGATTTCTCCGTCTTTGTGCTTGCCGGCGGTGCCGACATCAATTCGCCCGCCGCGACCACCTTCGCCGGCCGCCGCTACTTCAGCGAGGACGACGTGAGTCGGGCCGTGCTGACAGAGCATGACACCATACCCACCGAGACGGCCTACGTCTATGAGAATAAGGACGTGCTGACCTACGACTTCACCATTCCCGTCGTGCGGCGGCTCACTGCCCCCGAGGCCGGCACGCTGCGCTTCATCATCGTGGCCAACATGGGCGACTGCACCGCTGAATACACGACGCTGGGCCAGTTGCGCGACGCCCAGCCCAAGCAGACGTGGACGCCCGCCACCAAGGACGGCGAGACGCCCACGCGCTTCGTGATGACCAACGAGAACACCTTCTATTACGCCACCGGCACGGGCACCATCCAGGATCCCCTCCGCCTCCACGTCATGCTCGAGCGCATGGCAGCACGCATCGACTTCGACCCCACGGGGGCTACAGCCGACGGCCAGAGCCTGCGCTACGACCTGAAGGGAGGCGACGACGACCAGACCCTGGCCCACCTCTACGTGGACAACATGCGCGTGGTTAACGCTGCGCAGCCCGCCTCCTACCTCATCAAGCGCGTGGCTACCGACCTCAGCGGCGCTGGCCTTACTTATCTTGGCGACGAGACGCCCGTGCCCAGCGGACAGCCCCAGACCAACTGGGTGATAGAGCCCAACACAGCCCGGAAGACGGCCGACAACACGACGAACGCCACGCTGCTCTCAACCCTCTACGGCCCGACGGCCCTGACAGCCGTGGCCGACGACATCACCAAACTGACCACGCCCGACGTACCCTTAGCCACCGACGCGCCCGCGACGCTGGCCTACACCAACGAGAATACCTACAGCCGCGAGGCCACGCTGAGCAGCTACGCCACGGGCGTCTGCCTGCGCTGCCGCTTCGAGCCGCTGCACGACTACTATACGGCCTACGACGCCACGACCGACGCCCTGACCAAAGGGACTTACACCCTCGGCCAGACCTTCACGATGGTCGAGGTGAACGACCCCGCGTTGAGCGAGCCCCGCCGCCTCTACTTCGAGAACGAGACCGACGCCCAGGCCTACGCCGGGAACACCCCGAAGAAGCACTTCGCCACGGTGACCACCTTCACCAATGGCGTCTGCTACTACTTCCTTTGGCTGCGCCACGCCAACAACGTCGACGTCATCCACGACGTGATGGAGTTCGCCACCGTGCGCAACAACATCTACCGCTTCCGCATCAACAGCACCTCAGGGCCCGGCACGCCCACGCCCGACGCCCGCCATCCCGAACAGCTGCGGGCCCGCGTCTACGTGAAGAAGTGGCTCCTCGTGGAGCACCCGACGATCCTGATGTGAACGGTGAAACGCCTGCGGCATGTGAATGATTAAAATTAATTGCGAAAAGATATGACAAACTTGGATTCTTGTTGCGAGAAGTGCCGCTTTTCGGTGAAAGAAGTGCCGCTTTTCGAGTAGAGAAGTGCCGCTTTTTCATCCGAAAAGCGCCGGTTTGTCTGAAGCAAAATTATATAACGTTGATAATCAAATGTTTATGAAAACGTTGTCGTTGACCTTGAAAAATTGTTACATATCGGCACTCGCTCTGACCCTTTTTGCCTGTGTGCTGACGGCCTGTTCCGAGGCCGACGAACAGGCAGTGCCCGAAGGCTACGGCGGCGTCACGCTGCGCCTGACGGCCCCCTTCGGCCCGCAGACCCGCGCCACGGGCGACTGGCTCGACCCCGTGTCGACCGACGAACTGATTCACGACTATTGGGTGGTGTTCGTCAGCGAGAGCGACCGCCGGGTGGCCCAGATTGTTGAGGGCGACGCCCAGGGCGCCGAGTACCACGACTTCCGATTCATGCTGCCAGCGGGTAAGTATATATTGTTTGCTTTTGCTAACATTTCTGCGGACACATTTGAGAGTCTAAACATCATTGAGAACACACAGATGCCCGACCTGACCGCCGTTCGCTACAAGACGGTGAACGGCTGGTCGGGCCAGATCCCGATGTCGAACGACGGTCGCCAGGAAGTCACCGTCGCCGAGCAGGAGAACCAGTCGTTCGAGGTGCCCCTGACGCGTATGATGGCCAAGCTCGAGCTTCAGTTCAGGAACACCACCGGCTTCGACCTCGACATCCTCGGCTGGGAGCTGTCGCCACTGGAGAAGACCTCCGTCCCCCTGCTGGCCTACAGCGAGGAGCAGCGCGACAAGGAAGCGCTGACCACCGACACCACGACCTTCAAGCAGGTGCTCAGCACCCCCCTGCGTATCGCCAAAGGCGGCAATGGCACCATCACGACCTATATCAACGAGACCAATGCCACGGCCACGACCACCGAGAACCAGTATTCGCTTCGACTGAAGGTGCGCCGCAGCGGAGCCAAGGACATCCTGGGCAACGACGTCGAGGGCGTCGAGGAGGTGCGCTTCGGCATCACCCTGCCCAAGGAGGAGGAAGGCTTCAGCATCATCCACCGCAACGACTGGATCCGCATCCCCGTAGAGCTGGGCAACTGGCAGTTCCGCATCGAGTGCCTGCCCTTCCCGCCAATAGCCGGCTTCCAGTCGCGCGTTGAGTCGGCCGACGCCACGAGCGTGACGTTCGAGACGGGCGGCTACGTCGTGCTGTGTCCCATGTTCCGCCGCACGGACGACCCTGCCGGCGTCTGGCGCAATTTCAGCGATGGCAGTGTCGTCTTCAAGCCCACGGGCACCTATACGAAGAAGGACGACAACACCTACGAGGACATCGACTCCGAGACGAAGACGGGCATCATCATCCGCGGCGACATGCGCATCTTCGAACCGAGCGACAGCCAGGAGAGCGGCTTGATGCTGTTCAAGCAGATTGACGCCTCGAACATCGTTGGTGAGCTCCTGACGTCGACGCCCAAAGATTACAAGCGAGGCCAGGTGACCATCACCCTGAAGGTGCAGCTTGGCGACTACAATGACGAAGGCACCTTCGTCGGCTATCACTATCAGTTTGACTACAACATCCTGCGTTAGCAGCATTCACATACGGAAACATTAACAAAGGGACTACAACAATGGCACGCAAATTTATCTCGACAATAACAACAACCACAAAATCAGTCGCCAGCACAGCACTCATCCTGCTGTGCTCTTTATTCTTTGGAACTGCGGAAGCGTTGGGGCAAGATGCATTTTATGTTAAGGTTGGCTCTCAGTATTTAGGTATACAGCAAAATGGGCTGGCAGCATTCAGTGGTTATACAGAATTCCCAGAATGGGATCCATCTCGATGTTATTCTTGGGAATACTCTATTAATAGTAATAATACATTCACCTTAAAAACAACAACGGGACTTTATCTTCGTTACAATGGTGGTTGGAGCGTTACATCCAATGAAAGCGAAGCTTCTCTTTTAATCTGTCAAAACGGTAAATATTATGACAAAGCTACTGGTAATGAAATAAATCATTGGGGTGCCTCTGGAACAGTGACACGTTATAATACAAATGACCCCACCGTTCCGGTACCCAATCCTTCTGAACCTGCAGCTTCACCGTGGTTCGTAGATTATGAATCCTACTTGGAATTCGCGGAAAGCGACGGCACCACGACCTACCTGCATGCCGACGATGACGGGACGCTGCGTCGCATCATTGCTGAGAACAGCCCTGAGAAGTGGACGGTCGAGATGAACGATGACGAGACGGGCTTCTATCTGAAGAACGCAGCAGGAAAATACATCAAGCTCGATGGCGGGGAACTGAAGGCCACGGCCACGAGCAAGACCGACGCTGCCCTGTTCCCCAAAGACAATAAGACGGACAACCAGAGCAGCAGTACGCTGCGGCTGTGGCTCGACGACACGCACTACGTCAATGCCAGCGGCCAGCAGACTACGGGCGTCGACATTAAACTCGTCACGCAGACGAAGAACAGCATGCCGTGGTTTGTCGGGCTGACCAGATACTGGGAGTTCGACGGTGACGACAAGCTATACCTGAAGGCCAATGCCGACGGCACGCTGGAGAAGGTGACGGGCGAAAAGTCGCCCCAGCAGTGGACCGTCACGATGACTGCCGACAAGAGCGGCTATGTGGTGGGCAACAGCGACGGCAACTATCTGGTGCTCGACGGCAACACCTGGAAGGCTACGGCCACGAGCGAGGCTGCTGCCACCGTCATTGCCAAGGCCAACCGTCAAGACAATGAGGGCAACGCTACGCTCAGGCTGTGGGCCGAGAGTGGTGGCACGCGCAGCTATGTCGATGGCGACGGCGCTGACATGAAACTCGTGACAAACGTAACCATCCCGAAAATTGCAACATGGAGCGAGAGCAAGTTCTACAAGCTGAGATTCGCCACAGGCCCTGATGCCGGGCAATATCTTGGCATCAATTATGATGACAGCTACAAATTGATGCCGGTTGCAGAGGCAGATGCGCCTACATGGAACATCAGCAAGACCTCAGGTGGCTACATCATACACAGTAATGATGACAAGTATCCCTATTTCGAGGGCGGGTGGTTACGCTGTAACGACAATAATCCCTCAACGGCTATTGTCTTCTCCGACTTCCAACTGGATGCCAATGGCAACGTGGCTTGGCAGTTCGCCAATGGCTGGCTGAACAAAACCGACAATCAGGGAACACAAGTCTTTTACGGACTCGAACCTGCCAGACCTGTAACCTACTGGGACGAGGACGACTGGTACTACATTGAATTCCAGGATTACGACCCCGAGTCGTCGATATACGGAAAGTACCTTTATAACCCCACATCCGGCGACGACAAGTGGAGACTGCAGCGCGGCAAGGCCGCTACGGCCCAGCGCTGGTATGTAGAAGCAACAGAAGAAGGCTACATCCTCCGTCGCCACGCAGATGACGGTGGCGGCTATTTCTCGTGGACTGAAGACGCCACGTATTATCATATTTCAAACGAAGCGTCCGAGGCCTTTGTCTTTACCGACATAGAAAAGAGCGGCATGAAGTTTGCACTGTGGGCTGAGACAAAGAATGGCACGCACTACCTCAATGCCGACACATGGGCAGAAAGCTACGACAACCGCACTTTAGAGAAAGATCAGACCGACCTGAAGGGCGTCAAGTCGTTCTTCAAGTTGGTAAAGGAAGTCAACGACGACCCGATTCCCGAGTCGCATGAGGTGTGGGAGAAGGACATCAAGCACCGCGTCCACCAGCTGGTGAAGGAGGCACAGGAATATAAGGCCGCAGGCGGCACCATCCCGCAGGGATTCCTTGACGGTTCGAAGGAGTACGAGGACAACGGAATGCAGTACACGTCGGTCTATGAGTTCACCATCTACGTAAAGCCCGGCGAGCAGACCACACTCTACTTCCCCATGATCCAGTACGGGTCGATGATTCTGCACCGCGACTACCAGCGCTTCTATAATTACAGGACGGATGACCTGACAGATTTGAATTGGTCGTGGTTCAACTTCGGTGGTACCTCCTTTACTAACTACAAGAACGGCTATGTCACGGGTATTTCCTTGAAGGGAAACAGTGACACGAACAACTGCTATGTGAATAATTCGTTCGACATTACCCTGCCAGCCGATGCGCTGACAGACGGTCTTGATCTGGCCTGCGACATGTCGAACTATACCGATATGATAAAGGACGACGATGGCGACATTGACTACGAACCCAGCCTGTCGCAGCGCGTCATCTGGCACATCCGTAGTGCTCAGGAAATGGCTGACAGTCTCAGCACGGAGACATGGCTGGAAGAAAAGACTATCCACTTCCCCGCCGTGTCAGTCAACTTCGAGCCTGACTGCATTGGTCTGGAACGTGAGCTGAGCAACTACTGGTTTAAAAAGGGTGGTCAGCTGGTCAATCTGGGGCAGGATGGCAACATTTTGGTTGAACTTGAGGACAACGGGACAGGCATCCAACTGCTCAGCGGAGGTCAGAAGGATGGCCGGGCCGGTATCCGTTATACCGACGTAGAGGGACTCTTCGTGAATACTGATCTGGGCCTGCCCGGCAGTCGTTTTGTGTCGTTCACCTATCCGCAGGTGGGAGGCGGCCAATTGCTACAGGGCCGTGTCAATGCTTATGGCAAGGATCATCCTGCCTATATCAACGTTTATGCCGTCGATGGCAGTACCCGTTATAAGGTGGCTCGTTTTGAGATTATCTTTGACGAGAATTCGTCAACCCTGCCTTGGAACGACGTGCTGAAGGTGACGGGCAAACTTCCTGCCGACGTGCGCCGCTCGCCCAACGACCTGGCGCGCCGCACCGGCAACAAGCCTATCGCCCAGATTACGTTCGACTATCCTGTTGATATGGAGAACAGCGTCGTGGGCCGACAACTTGCCAGTACGCCAAGCGAATGGACACAGGGACCTTTGCTGTTGCGCGACAGAACTTTTACAAGTTCGAAGCTGGCCCTTGACTTTGCCAATGCCAACTATATGCATTCCACCAAGATGTGGGACGGCAGCCAAGTACAGCCTGCCACCCACTTTGGCAACACGGGCTATTTCTTCGATTGTAAGTGGGGCGAGTACGTGATGACCTCTGAGACTGGCTTCTGGAATGCCTTAGGTCCTTTCCTTGGAGTGAACAACTATCGTCTTCGCCAGTCGATTCCCGAATCGGAGAAGTGGACTCCCGCCTACGGTATGGTGCCGGGCTTTCTCTACGTGGATGCCTCTGAGCGCGCCGGCAGCGTGGCCTCCGTGCCCTTCGAAGGAACGTTCTGTCCTGGCAACAAACTGATGTGCTCGGGATGGATAACCACAGGTACGTCTTATGGATGGAATAAGGGTGCAGCCCCCAGTAGCGTTATCCTGAGCATCATAGGTCGCAACTACGACAGCGAGGGCAAAATCACGAAGGAGACGGTGTTGCATAGATTCTGTCCTGGACAGATTTCATTAGAAATGCGCCACGTTGATGGTTCAGTCGAGGCGGTCTCGCAGATTGATCCCGGCATCCGATATGATGACACCTGGATCTCAACCAATGCTGATTGGAAGACCTCAGATGAGTCAGGCCCTTGGCAGCAGTTTTACTATGAGTTCACTATCGGCGAGCAGTTCGACACCTATCTGCTCAACATCGACAACAACTGCGTGTCGACCTCCGGCGGTGACTTCATGCTCGACGACATCCAGATCTACGCGTCGCTGCCTGAGGTGAAGGTCGACGAGAGCGTGCCCATCTGCGTGCGCAACGGCAGCGAGTACGACGTGTCGCTGATGAAGCAGCTCGTCAACTTCGACCTGCAGCTCGACGTCATCGGCGCCACCGAGGCTAAGACTGAGGGCGCCGGAGAGAAGCAGTTCATGTCGTTCGCCTTCCTCGAAAAGGATCTTTTCCTGAAAACGTTCAAGGCTGAAGCCGGCCTCTCGGAGAGCATTGAACAGATTGAGAAGAACATCAACGAGGGCGTCTACGGGAACGTCTACGAGAACAATAGCAATTATCGGGAGGCCTACCGTAAAGCCTTCTGGGCCTCGCTCGTGGGCGACAAGGAGAATCAGCTGCGCGTGTGGAAGAGTACTGATTACAAGTCGGAATCTGCGCCGAAGAACTGCGGCCTGCTGCAGTTCGAATGGTCCACCTACTACGAGAATCATCCCGAATATAAGTTTGTCGACGCCATCGACAAGGACAAGCGCGAGCCCGTCTACCGCTATGTGCGCAAGGAGGGCGACGTCGACATGCGCTACCTGCTGTTCAATGCCAACATCCCCGACATCACCTGGAGCGTCAACACCTATTATTATTGCATCCCCTATAACACCAAGGTGGAGGGCCTCACCAACACTCAGATTCCAGAGTCGTTCAACCTGCTGTCGCGCTGCAACAAGAAGTATGCCTTCCGCATTAGCCCCACGCTCGACATCATCCCGCTCGACAAGGTGAAGGGCGACGAGGACCTGGAGGCCTGCGAGAACCAGATTCCCACCATCGTCACCAACATGGAGGGCTTCAACGAGGATGGCGAGCCCGTCACGATGGAGAACCTCAACTTCGACTGGTGGATAGGCCTGCGCCCCGACTCCAAGGCCGAGACCGAAGAGGGCCGCAACGGCGTGAAGGCCACGCTGGACAACTACTCCAAATATAAGCGCGAGATCAACGGCGAGGAGGTCAGCCTGCGCGAGGCCGTCCTGTCGCTGCGCCAGTTCTATCCCGACGTCGAGACGCTCGACGGCGTGAAGCCCCAGACGTCCATCGGCGACATCACCGTGGAGCTGACCGCCAACGAGATTGAGCTGCTGCGCCAGCTCGTCAACGAGGGCCAGCTCATCCTCCACACCAAGCTGCTCAACGTGCGCATGGTGCGCTGGAGCGAGGACGACCCTAACTTCTACTTCGTGGCCGCGCCCATCAACGACGATCTGTTCAAGGACTATGTGAATCCGGAGAAGAATCCTGTTATTTATTATTGCGACGAGCCACAGCAGCTGACGGTGAAGCTGACCAACGTGGCCCCGACACTCGAGAGCGGATTCTCGAATGGCATGAATGGCATCGACGAATACAACTATGAGCAGGGCCTCGGCGCCCTGAGCCTGCGCATGGCCCGCATGGGACAGTTCCAGAAGGTGCAGCATGCCGACCAGGGCCAGACCGACCCCGGGAAGTGCTTAGTCATCCCCCTGCGCGAGGCCCATGCTGCCGTGAGCGACGCCATCGGCGTGCACAACGGCATCCATCTTGAGGCCGTCGACAACAACATCTATCTGGCCAACACCGACGACGCCGACATGTTCGACCGCCTGCTCAAGGGCGTCCATGCCACCGAGACCGCCGACCTGCCCGTGGTGGGCCGCATCGTCAAGCTGGAGGCTGTCGACACCGAGAAGGACAAGACGGGCCGCGAGCAGGCCAACGTGAACTATATGCGCATCTACTTCCTCTCGTCGTTTGATGTGCGCGACTGCTACAACTACACCCTGAAGATTCCCTTCCGCGACCATGTCGAGAACGGCACGAGCAATGCCTGCGACGGCGACCTGATGATCAACCTGAAGATCGTGCCCGACTATGAGGTGTGGACCGGCGCTGCCGGCAACACCGACTGGAACAACGACGGCAACTGGCGCCGCGCCGACAGCGACGACCTGCTGCTGCGCAGCGAGGGCTATGCACCCAACACCGAGCAGGTCTACCTGACCAACGAGCAGAACGGCCGCGACAAGGGTTTCGCCCCGCTCTATTGCACCCACCTCATGATCAAGACCGGCGAGGGCCTGCAGCGCCCCGTGCTCTACGACATGTACGACTATCCCAAGACTGAGCTCGACAATACGCCCTTCCCCAACCTGCGCCCCGAGACGGCCACCGGCATCCTGAAGTACGACTTCCAGGCCTGCCCCTATCAGAAGGACAAGCATCAGACAGGCCAGGAGGGCGATCTCATCGCCGAGATGTACGAGATCAACGTCTGCGAGGACATCGTCTTCCAGAGCCATACTGAACTGCTCAAGCCCTACCTGCTGACCTACAACCGCGCCTGGGTGGAATATGAGCTGACGAAGGACCAGTGGCACCTCGTCGGCTCGCCCCTGCAGGGCACCCTCTCAGCCGAGTGGTATGCCCCCTCGTGGAGCGGCCGTCAGGAGACCACCTACTACGAGCCCGTCAACTTCGACGACCGGCTCACGGGCGGCGGCTGGCACCTTGCTGCCGACAAGGCAGATACGGAAAAGCGCTACAACATCACTTACGACCGCTTCTCGCCGGCCGTCTATCAGCGGGCCTGGGACAAGGCCAAGGCCGTCCTCTACGAGCACGGCGCCACGTGGAGTGCCGACGACGGTGACCAGACGAAGAACACCGGCGACGCCAGCCAGGGCGGCTGGTCATGGCAGGGCAAAGACAATTTCCAGACGTGGGACAGCCACAATGCCGACGACTATCTGGAGCGCATCGCCTACCGTCCGATGGGCCCGTCGAAGGCCAACGTGGCCATCCGGGGCACGTGGAGCGGCGTCTACAACGACCACACCGTGCCCTACAGCGGCGGCGGCTTCTGTGTGCTGCCCATCAACAACCTGAAGCGCAATGACATCGGCGAGAACCTGAAGATGCGCTTCCGTCTGCCCAAGGACGACCAGTACTACGACATCTGGGACTGGACCAAGGGCTATGCCGTTGATAAACGCGTGCGCGTCTACATCAACGACGGTCGCGAGCTGCCCGAGGGAGCTACGGCTGACAACACCCTGACCATTGAGAACCGCGGCCGCCTGCGCTCCGACGTGTTCAGCGTCGCAGGCGAGGACGGTCTGTCGAAGGGCAAGGTGCTCGAAAGCCTGTCTAAGGACAAGACCTACAAGATGGAGCTGAAGAACGAGGGCAACGGTAGCGTGGGTTACTTCTTAGCCTGCAACCCCTTCCTCAGCGGCCTCGACATGCAGAAGTTCTTTGACGCGAATAAGCATCTGGCCCCCTTCTATCTCGTGCTCGACGGCGACGAGGCTGCCAGTAGCGATGAAAAGAAGGCTGATTATGAGAAGGAGCAGGGCGGCAAGAAGTGGCAGTGGAGCGACGTCGGCTTCGGCCGCGACAACATCGTGGCCCCGCGCTATGCCTTCTTCGTCAAGGTGAAGGACGGCGGCGACCTGAACGCCACGACGCTGACCTTCACGCCCGACATGCTGACCGCTACGCCCAACGAACAGGAGACGGCTCCGTCGCGCAGGCACACCACGGCCAGCGACGGCGAGTCGCAGGGGCTCACCCTGCGTGCCGTGCGCCACGGCAGCGAGAGCGAGGCCCGCGTGGAGCTGCTGCCATCAGCTTCCGACTGCTTCGACCCCGCGGAGGACATGGAGACCTTCGTCGTCGACGAGCTGGCATCCGACGTGCCCGTCGTCTACACTCTCTGCGGCCGGCTGGCCACGAGCATCAACCGCCTGAGCAGCGTCGGCGTGCTGCCCGTAGGCATCACGTCGTCCAGCAGCGAGCCCTGCACGGTCAGCTTCAGCGGCGTCGGCAGCCTCGGCACCGACAGCTTGATGCTCTACGATGCAGCCCACCAGACGCTGACGCCCCTGACCGAGGGCCTGCAGGTCACGATGCCCGGACGCACCGAGGGCCGCTACTTCATCGTCAGCGACATCGGTACAGACCAGCCCTCGGACGCCCCGTCGGTCAGCATCACGCCCCTGCCGGGCGCCGTCGGTCTGAGCTCCGCCGCTGACCCCATCGAGCGCGTCGAGGTCTACACCCTTGGCGGTCGCCTCGTCGAGTCGCTGACGCCCCGCTGCAATCAGGTGCGTGTGCCCCTCAGCAGCGGCACCTATATCATCAAGGCCAGGGTTGGCGATGAGTCGGTCGTGGCCAAGGTTTTCATAGCACCAAACTGACACTGATTCCCATTTACGCCTATGACAAAAACTAACACTTCACTGCGAACCCTCCTCCTGCTGGTGCTCTTACTGAGTGCGAGCATAGCAAGTAGCGAGGATTATTTCTACCTCCGATTCCGCAACGGCGCCCGGGCCCGCAGCTACGTCTGCGACCAGGGCGTGGGCCAACAGCTGCGCATCGCCAACCGCAACAGCGCGGGCAGCAGTGCTGATGACGACCGCCTCTGGACGTGGGATGATGGCCGCCTGCGCAACCGCGCCGGTCACTACATCGCCCGCATGGCCAACGGCAACTTCACCACAACCGACGACGCCGCCGCAGCCGAGACGTTCACGCCGTGGTACGACGCGTCGGCCTTCCTCTCTCTGCAGAGCGGCAGCGACAGCATGGCCATGGGCAAGAACAACGACAACGCCAATGCCACCGTGGTAAAGAAGAACAGCAGCGATGCCAACACCCGCATCGAACTGGTCTACCATGAGCCCGACGAGCGGCATGTCTTCGTGCTCCGCTTTACGGGCAGCGGCAATCAGGACAACAACTACCTTTACGCAGCCAAGGACGGCAACAACCTGACCACCACCGACGGTAATGTAGAGATCAGCCGCATGCAGTGGCGCATGGTGCAGGCCGATGACGGCGGCTTCCGCCTGCGCAACGAGCGGGGGCACTACATGGCCTGGAAGGCTTCAACGAGCCGCTACGTGGCCACGGCCGACGCCAGCGCGGCCACCAGCTTTTCGCTCACGCGCTCGGCCACGGGCGACCTCAGCCTCGTGCGCAGCGGGACTTCCGGCACGGCCATGACCCGCGTGAACACCAACGGCAATGCGAACAGTGCCGTCGGCGAGGGCGCGGCAGGCGCTCAGAGCTATGTGGAGTTCGTCGAGAGCGTAGCTGAGCAGAACTGGCCCGAGTTCAGCAGTGGCCAGCGCTACTACCTGCTGTTCCAAGATAACAACGAGAATGGACTGAAGGGCATGCTCGACCTGAAATACATCTACGGCGACGAAGACCTGGAACTGAAGGTCAACGTCGACGGTCTGGCCATGTCGTGGATGCTCGTCGGCACCCACGACGCCTTCCGTATGCTGCGTAGCGACGACCGCTGCATCGCCTGGGTGACTGACCGCTACAAAGCCACGAGCAACGCCACGAAGGCCGCCACCTTCAGCTTCGTGCGCCAGCAGAACGGCTGGACTATCCGGCGCACGGGCTCCGACTACATGACCTTTGCCACCAACGACAACAGCCGCGACAACTTCTTCAAGGACATCGAGGCCGTCTTGCGTTCGCGCGTCTACCTGCGGGCCACCGACGACGACTTCAATGCGCTCAGCCGTGCCACCGAGCAGAATACGGTGATCCATCGCCAGAGCGTCTTTGCCGACCGTGCCGACCAGATTGGCGACGAATTCCCCGACGAGTTCCTGAAGCCCGGACAGGGCTGGACGACGGCCGCCGACGGCACGACGCCGGTGCAGAACACGTCGGAATACCGCATGACGCGCTACGTGAAGCGGGGCGAATACATTCCGCTCTACCTGACGTTGACCAACGCGACGGGCGACATTAAGCACAAGCGCTACCAGCGCTGGTACTTCTACGACACGGAGAAGCCGCTGACGCTCGACTACTACTATCCGCAGACCGGCGCCAGCGTCTACAGCAACGGCCTCGTGATGGGCAACAGCATCAAGCAGCCGACGGCCACCAGCCGCAGCAACGTCACTGGGCAGCTGGCCCTCATCGCGCGGCTGCCGGAACGCTCGGTCTATGCCGACGACACACTGCGCATCGCGGGCGACATCAGCCGCTACAGCGACGTGACCTACGACGTCCCGAATGCTACCTATTTGGCCGACGCGGGCAACCTCGTGGAGCCCACGCTGACGCTGCGCCAGATCTTTACGGTCATCGACGCCAACGTCATGGCCCAGAGGCTGAAGACCAAGACCGGCGACAACTGGCTCGAGGACTACACCGTCCATTTCCCTGCCAAGGCGTTGGGCACGGTGGCCTACGAGGTGCTGCCGCTGGAGCTGGGTTTAGAGAACTACTGGATGTACCGCGACGGCATCGAGGACGACGACCACCTGGTGAACATCGTCAACGACGACTACGTCACCTGGGAGGTGGACGACCCCGACGGCACGGGCATCACGATCCTGGGCTTCGAGGATGCCCCCGACAATAACCGCACCATCTTTGTGAGCAACACGCAGAAGAAGCGCCGCAGGCTGCTGAAGTTCCAGTACCCGGCGAACAAGAGCGTCACGGCGGGCCGTCAGGTAGTGCTGAAGGTCTACGGCCGCGACAGCAAGACGTCGTCGGCACGCTATAATATAGCCCGCTTCACCATCATCTTCGACCAGGGCAGCGAGACGCTCTACTGGAAGGACGTCATTGGCGACGATGCTCCCCGCAGCGAGCGCTCGCCACAGAGCCTTCGCCAGCTGTGCGACGACCAAGACCCTGTGGCCCACATCGACTTCGACTACCCGTCGCAGTATTACTTCCAGATGCCCCCGAACGGCGGCGAGTACGCAGCTGGAGCGGGCAACGATGCGAAGCTGTCGTGCGGCCTGCCCTTGCAGTATCAGATGACGAACTACACCTTCGGGCAGGTCATGCCGAGCTGGGCCAGCTACGGCGTGTGCACCGAGGGCTACTACACATGGTGCAACCCTGTGCAGACGATGCGCCCCGTGAGTGCCTATACCGGTGTAAAATATTCCGACCGCTACGACGCCGGCCTCATGTACGTGGACGCGAGCGACTTCCCCGGCACGGTGGCCGACATCAAGTTCAACGGCTCTTTCTGCGTCGGCTCGCGCCTGATGTGCAGCGGCTGGATAGCGTCGGTCAGCGGCACCAATGCCAGCAGCGGACCTGCGCCCAGCTCAATCATCCTGAGCGTCGTCGGCAAGAAGGGCGGCCGCGAGGAGACGCTCTACACCTTCTGCCCCGGCCAGGTGGACAACCGCACCATCCGCGAGGGCTCCACCGCCATCGTGAACTATAAGGACGAGGGCAACCAGGCCATGTGGCACCAGTTCTACTTCACCTTCGTGGTGACCGAGGTCTACGAGGAGTACGAACTGCACATCGAGAACAACAGCCGCGCGACATCAGGTGCCGACTACCTGCTCGACGACGTGTGGGTGTTTGCCAAGTTGCCCAAGGTGCGCATGGCCATGTCGTCGCCCCTGTGCGGCGGCGAGCTGGCCGTGATGAAGCTCGAGACCGACTTCGAGTCGCTCCTCTCGGCTCAGGGCAAGCAGGAGGCCACGGGCGACGACCCCGGTCAGGAGGACTACCTCTGCTGCGTCTATCTCGACCGCACGCAGTTCTATGCCGGATTCCGCGAGATGCTGGCCGCCGACCACGGCCTGACGTTCGACGACTTCGATACGTTCCTGGCTCGCGTCAATGCCGGTGCGTTCGATGACGAACAATACTTCGATAGCTACCAGAAGGCCTTCGACGCCGCCCTGATGAAGGCCGACGTCGTCGATGCGCAGGGTCAGGTGACAGGGCAGCGCGTGCCCTACGCCAACTACCGCTGGACCACCAACTTCAGCCAGATGGTTCCCTATACGTTTGCCCGCATGGCCAAAGACGAGGACTTGACCGTCTTTGCAGACACCGAGGCCGGGGTGCGCAAGCTCATCTTCAACGGAACGATGGGCATCGACACCTGGGAGGACTACAAGAGCTACACCCTGCTCACCATCCAGCCGGGACGAGCCCTCAGCGATGCCGACGTGCCACAGTTTGCCCGTCTGTTCAACCTGCTCGACGAGTGCTCCAACCAGAGCTATTTCAAGCTGCTGCCCAAGATTGAGGTCGTGGGCCATGTCGGCCGACAGACGCTCGACGAGGTTACTTTCTGCGAGAACTCCGTCCATACGTTTGCCGTCGAGTTGGCCGGATATACTTTCAACGATGAGGGCGACGAGGCCACCTACGTGCTCGACAACGTGAACTTCGACTGGTGGATCGGCGACAGCCTGACGTCGGCCACCGTCAGCGAATACCACCGCGTGACCAGCGACGACGGCAGCGTCAGTCTCGACGTGGCCCTGAAGCGCTTCCGCCTGATGAATCCCTTCGCCACCGACCTCTTCACCGACATCAGGCTCGGAGCGCCCGAGCTCTATCCCGACCAGGAGTTCACTGAGCCCATGCTGGCCCTGCTGCGCCAGCTGGCCGCCCCCGCCGACGGACGCCATCCCTCGCTTTTCCTCAACAGCAAGCTCATCGACGTCAACCTGAGCCAGAAGTATATGAAGATTGTCGAGGAGCCCAACATCGAGGGCACCACCGACCGCTATGTCTACGTGACGGCCATTCCCATCGAGACCCAGATCAACAAGGAGAGCGAGGACTACATCTTCATCTGTTCCGACCCGCAGCCCGTGAAGCTCAAGGTGGACGGCGTGGCTCCCGTCGTGCAGACGGGCTTCAGCGAGAAACGCTACCCCGACGACATCGGCATGCTCAGCGTGCGCATCTCGAAAAGCCAGTTCGAGAAGGTGCGCCAGCGCGGCACCGCCGTGCCTCCCAGCCTCCACATCCCCCTGCGCGGCGTCCGGCTGGCCCACACGGAGGAGGCCGTCGGCGTGACCATGCCGGCCGAGGCGTCGGCCCGCGTCGTGCTGCTCACGGGCACCACCGACCCCCTGATGGAGCAATTCATCATCGCGGGCTACCAGAACCTGCTGCCGCCTGTCGTCGGTCGGCTGACCTACCTGCAGGCCACGCCTGAGGCGGATTCCGACGACGAGAGCGGGAACGCGGGCGACGTGACCGAGTGCGTCAAACTCTATTTCGACGAGGGCTTCCGGGTCCGCGAGGGCTATAGCTACACCATCCGCTTCCCGTTTGTCGAGCTCATCAGCAGCGGCTACGACGACATCGAGTCGTGCGAGGGCAGCACGGGCGTGGAACTGAAGATCGTGCCCGACTATGAGGTGTGGACCGGACAGGCCGACAACGTCGACTGGAGCAACGACGACAACTGGCGACGGGCTGACTTCGACGAACTCTTTGCCGGCAACGGCCAGCGGCTCACGGCCGACCCCGAGGCCGACAACTACTACATGACCAACGACGTGAACTACGTCAGCGACGACGACCGCCAGCGGCGACGCGGCTTTGCGCCGCTCTACTGCACCAACGTGCTCCTGATGAACGGCGAAACGGCCCCGGCCCCCGTGCTCTACGACGACGGCGACGAATACGCTGACGACGGCCGGCCGACGGGATTCCCCGCCCTGCGGCCGACGGCCTCGCCCATCATCCGCTATGACTTCCAGACCTATGAATGGACCGACAGCTACGACGCTGAGGCGACCGCCAAGGAGCGCAGCGTGCGCCAGTTGGGCGACATGATCACCGAACTCTACCACACGAACACCTGCGACGGGATGGTGCTGCAGTCGGAGGCCGAGCTGCTCCACAGCGAACTGCTCAACTACGGGAAGGCGTGGGTGGAATATGCCCTTGGCAAGAACCGCTGGCACCTCGTCGCCTCGCCCCTGAAGGACATGATCTCAGCCGAGTGGTACGCCCCGACGTGGAGCGCCCGTCAGGAGACCACCTACTTCGAGCCGGTGACGTTCGACGAGCCCCCCGTGCCCACCGTCACCACGGCCGTCGCGCAGCCCTACACGCTGGGCTACGACCGCTTTGCGCCGGCCGTCTATCAGCGGGCCTGGGACAAGGCCAAGGCCGTCATTTACGAGCATGGTGCGACGTGGAGCGCCGCCGACGGCGACCAGACAAAGGATAACACCGGCGACGGCAGCCAGGGTGGCTGGACGTGGCAGGGCGACGACAATTTCCAGACGTGGGACAGCCACAATGCCGACGACTATTTGGAGCGCATCGCCTACCGCCCCATGGGCCCGTCGAAGGCCAACGTCGCCATCCGCGGCACGTGGAGCGGCGTCTACAACGACCACAGCGTGCCCTACAGTGCGGGCGGCTTCTGCGTGATGCCCATCAACAGTCTGAAGACGCACGACGACGAGGCGCAGCCCGCCGTCTTCCGCCTGCCCAAGGAGGACAGCTATTACGACATCTGGGACTGGAGCAAGGGCTACGCCGTGGAGAACCGCGTGCGCATCTTCATCAGCGACGGACTGTCTGCGACGACACCTGCCGACCGGACGCTGACGCTGCCCGACCGCGGCCGACTGCGCACCGACGACCTGACGACCGAGACGCCGCAGCTGAGCGTCACGCTCAAGAACGAGGGCCAGGGCAGCGTGGGCTATTTCCTGGCGGCCAACCCCTTCGTCTGCGGTCTCGACATGCAGGCGTTCTTCAGCGCGAACCCGCAGCTGGCGCCCTTCTATCTGGTTCTTGAAAACAGCGACATCGCCATCGGCGACTCGCTGACCGTGGGGCGCGACTGGCGATGGACCGACGTCGTAGTCAATGGCTCGGCTGAGGACGCCGCCGCCTTCGCGGGGCGCCGGGTGGTGCCGGCCCGTCGCGCATTCTTCGTCAAGGTGCGTGACCCGGAGGCCAGTCAGGACAGCGTCACAGTGGTGTTCACCACCTCGATGATGACCGTCGGACGAGCCCCCGCAGCTGCCGCGCCGGCTCCCGTGCGTAGCGGTCTCACCATCGGTGCCCGCCGTGGCAGTGTCGGCAGCGAGGCCCGCGTGGAGCTCCTGCCGTCGGCCTCCGACCGCTTCGTCCCCAAGGAGGACATGGAGACCTTCGTGGTCGACGAGCTGACAGCCGACGTGCCCGTGGTCTACACCCTCTGCGGTCGTTTGGCCACGAGTATCAACCGCCTGAACAGCGTCGGCGTGCTGCCGCTGGGCATCGCGTCTGCAAGCAGCGAGCCCTGCACGGTCAGCTTCAGCGGCGTCGGGAGCCTCGGCACGGACAGCCTGATGCTCTACGATGCAGCCGAGCGGACGCTGACGCCCCTCACTGAGGGCCTGCAGTTCACGATGCCCGGACGCACCGAGGGCCGCTACTTCATCGTCAGTGGCATCGGTTCCGAGCAGCCGACAGCCGCCCCGTCGGTCAGCATCACGCCCCTGCCGGGCGCCGTCGGCCTGAGCTCCGCCGCTGATCCCATCGAGCGCGTCGAGGTCTACACCCTTGGCGGCAGTCTCGTCACGTCGCTGACGCCCCGTCGCAGTCAGGTGCGCGTGCCCCTGGCCAGCGGCACCTATATAGTAAAAGCAACGGCAACCGATGTCTCCGCAGTAGCCAAGGTCGCCATAGAATAACGCAAAGAGCGATATGACAGAAAAGCAACTGGAATTGCAGATTATCATGTTGACACGTCGGCTGGAGGCTCTCGAGGAGGCCATGAAGGTGAAGACGGGACTGACGGCGCACATGCCCAAGTACCTGCCCTTCAGCGAGACCACGCCCCTGAGCCAACTGGTGAAACCGAACTCTCACATCCTGCTCTGCAGCACCATCGACCTGTGGCGTCAATACCTGATCAACGGGCAGGGCGTCAACGATCTTGACATGTACTATTTCGACTTTAAGGTTTCAGTTTACGACTATCAGCAGATGATAAGGAGCCTGACCCTGCTGTTGCAGCAGAATGCCTTCATCTGCTCGGTCCACTCCGTGGCCTGGTACTTCGTGCAGCATACGAATTTCAACGTCAGTCATTACACCATCTACTCCGCCATGCTCCGCCTTTGCATGGAGTGACGCCTGCAGGCGATACGCATTTCAGCCTGCCCCCGGGAAAGAAATTGCCAGAAACATTTGGCGGTTTTAGCAGAATGTGCTATCTTTGCAGTCGCAAAACGTAATAATGATAAGTTATGATGACAACTGCCAAGACCTTGACACCGACCCAGATGCACCTGCTGAGGACATTCTCTTACGACAGCAGCGAGGAGTATGCTCGCGAAGTGCAGAACGTCCTGACCCGCTATTTTAACGAGAAGCTGGAAAAGGAAGTTGACCGGCTTTGGGACGAGGGCGTGTTTAGCGATGAGATTCTTGACAAGTGGATGGAAGAAGACTTCCATGCAAAGGACTAATGGCAAAATTAGTGCTTGACACCAATAGCCTGCTGCAGTGTATAGCAAGGCGTAACAGCTGCCATGAGTTGTGGCTGTCGCTGCTTGACGGGCGTCATCAGTTATGCGTAACGACCGAGATTCTGGAGGAATATGCGGAGATCTTGCAGCGAAAAACCTCTTCACGGTTTGCTAATACCCTTATTGACATTATCATAAATAACCCTTCAACCATATTTGTCAGTCCAGTTTTCCGCTTCAAGGTTATTGAGGCCGACCCCGATGACAACAAATTCGTTGATTGTGCTGTGGCGGCAAAAGCATTTTGTATCGTTACCGATGATAAGCATTTCAGCCATCTGTCAAAGCATGAGTTCCCTTATGTTGAGGTGCTTAAGCTCAAAGAAACCGTCGCTTTGCTTCTTAGCTCACAGGGTATGCCTTAACCCCGTCCCCCCTATATTTGGATTGTGGTTCGATAGGCTGACTGCACTTTTTTGCCAAAAAATTTGCGTGAACGGAAAAAAAGTCGTAACTTTGCACCCGTTCAGTGGAATGAGGGGCTTGACAAGAGCTCCTCATTTCTGTTATAAATCATCAAAACGTGTGTGTGAATGATTACTAAGGACACGATTAAGACACTAGTGGAAGAGTGGCTCCATGAGCAGGGCGACTACTTTCTGGTAGACATTCAGATGGACGGCGGCGACGACCGTATCGTCATCGAAATCGACAATGCCGACGGCGTGTGGATTGAGGACTGCGCCGGGCTGAGCCGCTACCTGCAGGAGCGGCTGGGCGACGACCTGGGCGACTATGAGCTCGAGGTGGGCTCGGCCGGACTGGGGCAGCCGTTCAAGGTGGAGCAGCAGTACCTGAACCACGTGGGCGACCAGGTGGAGGTGCTGACGGCCGACGGCAAGAAGCTCGTCGGCACGCTGAAGAGCGTCGACGGGCGCCGTTTCACCGTCGTGACCCAGGAGAAGCAGGTGCCTGAGGGAAAGAAGCGCCCGGTGAGGGTGGATGTCGACAAGGACTTCTCGATGGACGAGGTGAAGTCGGTGAAGTATGTGCTGAATTTCAAGTAGAGCCCACCCCCTGCCCCTCCCCAAGGGAGGGGAGCCTGAACGGACTTGTGGGCCGAATGCAATGTGAATAATCAGAAAATAGTAACAATATAGCTTGGAACCCCCGTAACTAACCAAGCGCCCCTCCCTTGGGGAGGGGGTGGGGGTGGGCTTATGGCAACAAGAAAGATGCGAAAGGTCCGTGCATGTTTGAGACCTTTCAGGAGTTGAAGGAGACGAAGAACATTGACCGCACCACACTGGTGAGCGTGCTCGAGGAGAGCTTCCGCAACGTGCTGGCCAAGATGTTCGGCTCGGATGAGAACTTCGACGTGATTGTGAACCCCGACAAGGGCGACTTCGAGATTCACCGCCACCGCATCGTGGTCGACGACGACGAGGTGCAGGACGAGAACCGCGAGATTTCGCTGAGCGACGCCCTGAAGATTGAGCCCGACTACGAGGTGGGCGAGGAAGTGTCGGAAGAGGTCGACTTCACCAAGTTCGGCCGCCGTGCCATCCTCACCCTGCGACAGAATCTGGCCTCGAAGATTCTGGAGCTCG
>JAFTGI010000002.1 GCA_017458195.1 Prevotella sp. | reverse complement strand
GGAGAAGATCCAGATCATCGGTATGGCCTCCGTCGAGGGCACCGTGCCCCACAACCACTGGCTGGCCCAGAACCGCGGCAAGGCCCTGAAGGACTACGTGCGCCGCGCCGTGCCCGCCGTCACCGAACAGATGTTCGAGGTCATCGACGGCGGCGAGGCCTGGACCGAGTTCCGCGACCAGATCAACGACGTGCGCCTCCTGAAGCAGGGCCAGAAGATGGACGCCAAGCAGCTCGGCGTCGACGCCTACGACCTGGCGCTGACCGACGACGACCTGGCCCAGATCTCGATGGAGGAGCTCGACCAGGTGCTCGACATCATCGACAACGAGCCCAACCTCGACCGCCGCGAGCAGCGCCTGCGCGCCATCCGCGGCGGCCAGACCTACCGCTTCCTGCTGCGCACCCTGCTGGCCGACCAGCGTAACTCGGGTTACCTGCGCGTCTACTGGGACTACGTCCCCGACGAGATTGCAGCCCTCATCAACCAGGCTGTCGAGCTGATGCGCCAGGGCGAGTACCAGAAGGCCTACGACATCCTCTCCGAGCCCCGCGTGCAGGCCGACCACCGCTCATGGAACGCCCTCGGCTGCTGCCACTACATGCTCGGCCGCGAGCAGGAGGGCATCCGCTGGTTCCAGCAGGCTGCTGAGGACGGCAATCCCGATGCCAGAAGAAACCTCGACCAAATAGAGTATTAACAATTTAAGTTACATTATTTATTCACTTTTTTAATTCAAAACAAAACAAGATGAAAAAGTTTTTAGTTTTTGGAATGATGAGCGCCATGGCCCTCACATTCGTAGCCTGCTCGTCGGACGACGAACTCGCTAATGTAAATCCCGTCGTTACCGGTGAGACCGTGAAGACGACCTTCTCAATCAATGTGCCCACCAAGCATGTCACCCGTATGACTGCTGGTCAGGCCGGTGAGTTGCAGAACACCGCAACAGGCTTTACAGGTATTGAGGACATCGTGCTGTTCCCCTTTGCTAAGGGTTCGGCTATCGAAGACGGCGACATCGTGACGCTGGAAGGCATCGAACTGGAAGCTCTCACAGATTGGACCTCCAATGGTTCTGCCAACAAGTTCAACGGCAAGGTCTACAACGACGTAGAAGTTCCCGTTGGTGTCGATTGGTTCCTGTTCTATGGTAAGGCTACAGGCTCAAATGGAGAAGGCGAACTGGAGGCAACCGTGACGACGGCCAATGGCACTGCCATCGAGGAGAACGTGAAGTTCGATCTCGTTCCCGTAACAGAAAAGACCGTTGCCGACCTGAGTGACGAGACCGATGGCGCAGCCGTTCTGGAGGCCCTGCAGGATGTAAGCGATGCTTTTGTTGCTCAGATTGCTGCTGCTACTACAGCTGGTCACACTTCACTGGGTATCCTGACCGATCTTAAGACCGCTTTCGAGAAGAATAAGGCTGGTTCGGCCGCTTCTGTCCAGGCTCTGTTTGATGATCTGAGCACTGCCCTGACACCTGTTGCCGGCACCTATGCCGCTGCTGTGAAGGCTGCCATCACTGATCTTAGCTCGAACACGTTCCCCGCAGGTCTGAAGCTTCCCGACGGTGCCGTTGGCGTTCAGTGCACCTCTGGCACTTGGGCATTTGCTGCCACCAACACCAATGGTCTCGGTCAGCCCGAGCTGAACACCTATGTGAAGCCCGCTGAGCTCTACTACACCGTGAACACCCCGATCCACGTTGACGAGGTCAAGCAGGAGCCCAACTATGACGCTCAGGCTGACTGGGCCGATGTCGTGGACCTCTATGATGCCGGCACTTCTGTGACCGCTGACACCCGCGCAATTGTTCTCGACAATGAGATTCAGTTTGCTGTTGCTCAGCTGCAGTCCAAGGTCCAGATCGACCCCACTCTCACTGATGCCGATGCTACGCTGAAGGCCAACGATGGTACTGATCAGACTACTCTGATTGACGCTGTCAAGGTTGCTGATGCTGACTTTGATGTGACCGCTATCCTCGTGGGTGGTCAGAAGAACCTCGACTGGGCATTCCTTCCCACCGGCACTGATGAGTTTGTCGTTTACGATGCTGTTCAGACAGGTGCTACAACAGGTGCTACAAATATCAAGAAGGGAACCGCTTCTGCTATCAACTACACGCTCGTCGGTGAGACCGATGCTGACGAAGTGAAGGTGCTGGTTGAGCTTGTGAACAATGGTGAGGACTTCTACGGCTACAACGATGAGCTGATTCCCGCCGGCGCCAAGTTCTATCTGCTCGGTACGCTGAAAGTTTCTGCCGCTACAACGACTAAGAACATCGACACTGTCTTCAAGCAGGACTACACCACCGTCGTGACCTTCACCATCGGCGAGAACTCGCTGAAGAATGCCTACAACACCATCCCCGACCTCCGCACTCCTCAGCTTGAGCTCGGTCTGAGTGTTGACCTCGAGTGGAACGCAGGTCTTGTCATCGAGAGCGTCGTCCTCGGCGAGTAATCGACACAATAGTCTCTATATCAAGTTGTGCATGCGTCGGCATGCTTGGCGCATGCACAACTTTCCAAAACGAAACAGAACACAAGAAGAAACTGAAACCGCTGCGGACGGAAACGACAGAACGCGCCCGTGGCCAAAAATAAAGACGAGAATGAAACATCTGAAGTACATAGCACTCTCCATAGGCTGCCTCTGTGGCGCATTCGCGCAGACATCGTGCGACATCATCGACGACGATCTGAGCGACTGCGGCAAGGACTATACGCTCATCTACCGTATAGTGCTCGATGACAATGTGGACGAAGAACTCGACCATGTGCTCGACGCCCCAGCCGACGCTGCTGCCCGCGAACTGCTGCGCACCACGCTGCGCAATGGCATCTTCGCTAATCAGGGCCGCGACCTCGATGCTTCGTTCTATCTGACTACGGCCGACGAGGCCCGTCGCCATCATGCCCAGGTGCAGATGGGTGGCCAGCAGCAGGCACAGTACACGTTCTATCTGCCTGCCGAGCCCTACCGTCACCTGGCCGTGGCTAACGTGGGACAGGAACCGCTGGTGAAGCTGACGCAGGACACGCTGCGGTCAACCGCGCGCCTCTTGCAGCTGCAGGCCGACACCATCGACAGTCAGTCGGCCGGCTATTTCAGCGCCCGCAAGAATATCGAGGAGCCCCGCCAGGACACCACCGTTTACGTGGATCTCTACATGGTCAATTCGGCTGTGGCCCTGGTGGTCGACACCACTGGTTACGACATCCGCTCTATGCATGTCGTCGTTCAGGACATGGCTACGCAGTTTGGCGTCAACGACAGTCTCTACACGTTTACCCAAAGCCCCGTCATCCGCACCCGTGAGCTGCAGCCGTCGGCCGACGGCAAGAAAGCCTGCTTCATGTCGGTCTGCCTGCCATCGGCCAACACGCCGACCCGTGCCGGCATGCCCGACGACACGGGCGAGGGCAGCTACTGGCAGATGCGTGCCTACGTCACCCTTCAGGACGGTTCCGTCACTGAAAACGTGCTCTACATCCGTCAGCCTCTGCCGGCAGGTCGGCTGAAGGTCATCAAGGCGATGATGGAGCCTCACGGCGTCATCGAGTCGACCACCAACGAAGTGAGTGTAGCCGTCCAGTTCGACTGGCAGCCCGGCGGTTCTTATAATCCGACATTTTAACGTACAACGACGATGATACGATTCAATAGTTATATATACGGAATCCTCTCGGCAGGCGTCTTAACCCTTGCCTCGCTCAGCAGTTGCTCGACAGAGGAGAGCGAGCTCGACACGCTGTGGCAGTCGGGCGAGAAGGTCTTCACCCAGATTTCCGTTTCCGTGCCCGCCAAGAGCAGCACGCGTATGTCCGAGTCTGTCGTGCAGAAGGACAATGACTTCCTCGGCATGCAGGAAATCTATCTCATCCCGTTCTATAAGGCCGGCACCGACGACGTTGACCCCATCAAGAGTACTGACAGCCGTGTGGGCGACCGTATCAACCTGCCTGCAGTGGGCAGCGATGCCGCCAACACCATCGGCAGCACTTCGCTCTACGCCAACAACAACTCGAAACTCTACACCGACGTGCAGGTCAGCGTGGGCATCAATGCCTTCCTGGTCTATGGTTCGGCCATGCCGTCAGGCGCCACAGCCGACAATGCAGTCGACGGCAAACTCAATGCATCCGGTCTCGACGGCAATCCCTCCGACATCAGCTTCTCGCTGCAGCCCATCCGCGTGTCGGATGAGGTTGTCAGTGAAGCACAGGCCCTGGCCGACTATCTGAATACTATCTACGATGCCGACACATGGGCAGCGAACACCATCCTGAAGGGATTCCAGAGTCAGGTGGAGTCGATGAAGGCCGGTTCGGCCGCCAGTGTCGTGGCTTTTGCCAAAGAGCTCTATGAGGCCCTCGACTTCGCAAAGAGCGATGCCGGTGTGGCTGAAGTCCGCACACTCATCCTGAACGGTGAGACCGACATTGACGACCTCGACCTGGGCGACTATCCCACCGACATCCCCGCCGGCGCAGCCGTCGTGGAGTTCAGCGGAGGACAGTTTGCCGTCGTCACCAACATGAACAACCTCGGCGCCATGAGCGTTGATATAACGGCATTCACCTATCCCGCCCAGCTGTGGTATCGCTCCAACAGCCGCATCAACACTGCCCTGGAGTCGAAGGCCGCAGAGTATGAAGACACCGAAACCAACGACACCTGGACGAAGGTGCTGGCCACCTATGAGACTGAGCATGGCATCGTGGAGCAGCAGACCAAGTCGATAGCCATCCGCAACCAACTGAACTACGCCGTGGCCCGTTTCGACCTTAGCGTGGTCATGCCGGCAGGTGCCACAGTCCTGAAGGACTTCGAGGGCCATGAGGTTGATCCCGACGATCTTGAAATGACCGGTATTCTCGTTGGCCAGCAGAAAGACGTCGACTTCGTCTTCCAGCCCTCGGGCACCAATTCTTATACAATTTACGACAACCAGCTGACCTCGACAGTCATCGGCGCCACCTCGCCCAACTATACGCTTGTGCTCGAGACGGCCGCGACGACCGTGGTGAACGTGGCAGTGGAACTGTTGAACAATGGTGAGCAGACTATTGTCACCAAGTCGGGTGAAATCATCCCCAAGGGCTGTAAGTTCTACCTCATCGGCAAGCTCGATCCTGCCACCGTGGCCGCAGAGGACAAGCCCGAGGATTGGGGCACGTCAGGCGTGTTCAAGCAGGATCACAACACGGCAGTCACCTTCACCCTGCGTGCCGACAAGGTCGACGACGACAAACTCTCGTCGCTCGCCAACGCCTACTACGTGCTGCCCGACCTGTCTGGCGACATGCTCGACATCAGCCTTGGCGTCATCGACTGGAAGCTGTCGACACCGAAGGGCGTAGAGCTCGACAAAGAATAACGAATCAACAATACAACACATCGTTCTATTTCTATGAGACAGATGAACAATATAAGGCTATTGGGAGGAAGCCTGCTGCTTCTCCTCACTGCCCTTTCCTCCTGCTCGGAATATGAGGAGGGACGGCCCGACATGACCAACAGCGTGCCGCTCACCTTCCACCTCCAGGCATCAGGCCATCAGTATGCCACGCGCGGCTATGAGGGCGACGTGACGGCCATCACCGGCGAGAACATCATCTACGATGCCAAGGTCTGGGCCTACGACGCAACGAGCAAACTATTCATCGGCTACGGCGAGACGACAGCCGACGATGCCGGCAACACGCTGGACGTGACGCTCGAAATCCCGCGCTACATCGTGACCAGCGGTCGCAATGTCGACATTTACGCCATCGGCAACACCAAAAGCGTAGGGCTGTCGGAACTGGACGCCGCAAGCGGCGCCAACATCGACTTGCTGACGTCAAACGTGCTTGGCGGCACTAACTTTACTCCCGCAGGCACGACGACCATCACCGGCGACGGCCTGCCCATGAGCTGCATCGAGCAGGACTTCAGCATCGTTGTCGAAGGTGAGATTTCCACAACCTTGCCCACCATCATGATGACGCGGGCCGTGTCGAAGGTACGCTTTGCCTTCGGTCGCACCACAGGCTACGACGACGTGGCCATCACGGGCATCGAGATCGACGGTGGCCTGATTCCCAACAGCGAGCGCATCTTCCCTATCGACAAGGCCACCAGTGCTGAAAATTACGCCACGGTGAGCAGCGGCACATATCACGGCGACCGCTATCCCAACATCATTACAGCCGACGACTATATCGCCGACAAGAAGGTCTACCGCGCCACGGGCGACGAGGACTTCACAACGACGCTCATCCCGTCGCTGCGCATTCAGGAATACGCCAATCCGGTGCAGAACATCTGGCCAGCCACTGTCGTCAACGGGGGCACGGCCATGACTGCCCAGGAGTACTCCGAATACGTTACAGAGATTATTAACAACCAATATAACTTCACTACCTATCTGCGCGAGTCGGACCAGAAGATCTCCGGCACCATCCACTACGTGGTGGGGGGCGTGAAGAAGCAGACGGCCTTCACGATGGACGCCGCCGGTGACTTCGCCCGCAATCATGAGTGGATCGTCTATGGCTACTTCGATCCTGCCCAGCTGTCGCTCACTGTCACCGTGCAGCCGTGGGAGCTGATTGAGAAGGAAATGGACTACGACGACAACATCACCGTGACAACCGGCATGGCATGGAGCAACTACAACGTTCTACAGTCAGACTACGATAATAAGTCGCTGGTGTTTAATTCGACGGGTGACGACCGCACGATCGTGTGCACCTTCGAGCTGGGCACGCCCAAGGGCTTCAACTGGACGGCCTCGTTCAACACCTTGGCCGGTAGCCCTACCGCCTTCAAGTTCCTCGATGCCGACGGTAATCAGGTGAACACCATCTCAGGCGAGATTGGCACGGGCGCTTCAACGCTAAAGATTGTCTGCTCTGACCTCAATCCGTCGATCGACTCTGAGGCTGAACTGCTCATCGTGGTGCCCATCGAAGGGCGCTATCGTCCGGTCGACTCGTTTGAGGGCTGGCATCTCACCCAGCGTAAAGTTAACTAATCACACAGATTGCAAAGATGAAAACGAAACATGCAAATATAGGACTATTGCTGGCAGCGGCCATGGGGCTGCTGAATGCCTGCACGGAGGCCGAGGAGATGTTCGTGCCGGACTTTGACCAGCCGATGGCGCTCACTATTACGATGCCGGCCGACCGGGTGGTGACGCGAGCCACCGCCCCCGGTGTTGAGGCGCTCAACGAGAACAAGGTGGAAACGATCGACCTGTTCCTCTATCCCACCGGAGCCACTGAGGAGGAAGCCATTGTCCATCTGCTCATCCCCCGGACGAAGATTGTGGCAAGCGACATGACGGCCGACGGCGAAGTGGTCAACACCTTTACGGCCAGTCTGTCGAAGAGTATCCTGCGGCAGCTCTTTGATGACTTCGACAACGGCACCAACCTTGAGTGCGAAGCCTTTGCGCTGATCAACCTGCCGTCGAGCATCAAGAGCACCAACACGTCGAACACTGAACTCATCAATGCACTCGAGGGCTACACCAATGCGGAGATTACGTCGACCAAGGTCTCGGAGCTGAAGAAGCTGGCGCTGACGTGCTCCGACTTCAGCTATACGGAAGCCGTGAGCACCGAGTCGTCGCACATGAAAGGTAAGGCGCCGCTCTATTTCGTCATGAGCGGCGAGAACAGTCTGTCGCTCGACGCTGACAAGCATGAGCTGACCGGCAATATCGACGTCTACCGCTCGGCATCCAAGGTCTCGCTGAAGTTGACTGACGTGGCCGAGACAGCTACGACCACACAGATAGTTGATGGCGTCGAAGTGACGACCACATGGACGTCGGAGCTCAACAACATCACGGTGCGCATGCGCAACGGCCAGGATAATGGCTTCGTCGATGCCCCTAATGAACTTGCCACGACAGGCTACTTCGACAAGAAGGATGTCCTGCTGAAAAACGATGGCACCGAGACTGTCGTGGTGGACGGCGAGACGGAGATTCACCACATGTTCTCAACCGAGATACCGCTCTACACCTATCCGAACGACTGGTCGGGAAATGCCACCCACCGTTCTTCGCTGATTGTCTGCATCAGGTGGCAGGAAGAAGGGAAGACAATATGGCAAGACACCTATTACGAAATACCCATCGACGACAATGCCATGAAGCTTGTCCGCAACACGCACTACAAGATTGAGTTGAAGATTGGGGTCGTGGGCAGCCTGGTGGAAACGGAGCCTTATCTGCTCGACGATTGCAGCTACACCATCCTCCCGTGGGGTGAGAATCCCGAGACCGGCGCCACGATGAATCAGGTGCGCTACCTCGTGGTGAACACCAAGGAGGCCACGATGAACAACATCATCGCCATGCCCATTGCCTATTCGTCCAGCCATGACATTGACAAGTACAGCATGAAGCTTGAAGTGAGAGACCTGCGCGCCCAGAATGCCACTTGGACAGCCATTACTGATTTTGACGGCTCCGGCCATAATGCTGAATGGAACACCAATAATTTCCGCGTGGTGCTGCCTTCTGACAATGAAGGCAACAACATCGGCAACAATCAGGTGGTGGTGGAGCACGACCTCGTCAACAATGGTGATGAAAACAGCCACTATTCTGCCTTCCGAATGACATTCACCCTTCAGCACAAGGATGATCCTACCTACTCCGAAACCATCGTAGTCTATCAGTATCCGATGGTGTATGCGGAAGCAGAATTGAATTATGATTATAATCATTCTTCTATTAATGATGAAAAAGGTTATGTATGGGTTAACAACGATCAAAACACGGATAATAGTAATTGGTATGTAGTTAGAGGTTTGGAAGGTTCGAACAAGAATCCTAACAGATATGTTATTTCTGCCACATCCCTCAAGGATGACAATTATATTATTGGGGATCCCAGATTGTCATATGTTAACAATAATCTAACAGGGGATAATATAACTACAGGATCAACAGCTGTAGCTGCTTGGTCATCAAAGACCACCAATAATTTATATAATGAAGGTAAGACAAGGTATGGCCGAAATGGTAATCAGAATAATAACGGAAACTATAGAACTCTTCAATTTTATCACCCAACGGAGGAAAGTGCCAGGACAATAAATATGATTTCGCCTGAATTTATGGTAGCATCATCATATGGTGTCTGTGGACAGGCAATTTCAAAGGAAAACGCTCGTAGGCGTTGTGCTTCATATCAAGAAGAAGGTTATCCCGCCGGTAGATGGAGAGTCCCGACCAAAGCTGAAATTGGTTATATAATTCAGTTATCAGCCTGGGGAAAAATACCAAACCTTTTCAATTATGGAAGTGCATATTGGAGTGCCAATGGAATGATTAATAATAGTGCAAATGGTGTACAGGACAACAATAGCACATCAGGTTATGTAAGATGTGTTTACGACACATGGTATTGGAAAGATAAGTTACCTGATGCCAGTAGAGATACATTCTATTGGGGCGACAAGGAAGATGCGACCTATTGGGGTGCTCAATAATTAATAATGATGATGACGATGAAACGCATGAAGCATTATATGACAGGCTTGCTCGGCATGATGGCCATGATGCTGGGAGGCTGCTCGGAGGAAATAATCGAAGGGCCGCAAAGCGGTGAGTTGGGTGAGAAAGTGACCTTCACCATGAGCGTGAGCGTGCCGGGCGCCAGTCAGGCGACGCGCGCCATGGACGGCACCACCCAGCCCGAAATCACGAGCCTCTATCTGGTGGTGTTCGGCCAGGACAACTTCCTCCGCGAGATGGCCGAGGCCGTTGAGATTGACGACTTTGAGAACGAGTCGGGCGAGGGCATTGAGACCCGTTTTAAGGTGACGCTGAGCAGCAGCTCCGACCCTGTGAACATCCATCTTATCGCCAACTACGACCTCAGCGGCGGTGTGCCCTTCGGCAGTGAAGGCCAGGTGATCGGCACTCTCGAGACCAGCGGCAATAAGGATGTCTATTGGCAGCGTGTGAGCAACGTGACCATTCAGCCGACCACCCAAACCGAGATCGACAACCACACGTTGAATCCCACGCCCGCTGGGCTGCAGCAGGTGCCCCTGGTGCGCAACTATGCACAGTTTCAGCTGACCAACAGCGCCACAAGCTCAACGGAGGCACATTTCCGGCTGACCCGCTTTGCCTTAGTCAATATGCCCGACCGCGGCACCATCGCCCCGCGCATCTCCGGCAACAGCTTTGCTGACTATTACGATGGCAGCGGCACGTCGGCCACCTGCAAGAACTATGCCAATATCATTGCTCAAAACTATACGGGCAACGAGCCTTTCACGGCCGTGCTCAACGAGTATGACCCTGAGAATACGACCGACTTCAAGTGGATCAGTGCAAACACCGACGGCACGGCTCCCACGCAGTACGTCTACGAATACGACCACACGTTTGACAACTCGCGCCCGCTGTCGTTGCTCATTGAAGGCTACTTTACGGCCAAGGGCAGCGATGCCGATAACACAGAAGAACTGACCTACTACAAGCTTGACATCATCTATCAAGATGCCACCTATGTGTCGCACTATTACAACATCCTGCGCAACTTCATCTACAAGATGAACATCACCAGCGTGACCGGCAAAGGCTACGCCACGCCCGAGGAAGCACTGGCTCAGCCCGCCTCGAACAATGTGTCGGGTTCTACGCAGGTGGAGGAGTTCAACAGCATCAACGACGGTGAGTATCAGCTGTTCGTCGAGAAGAACAGTATCTACATCGTCAGCGAGAATACGGTGACGTTCAAATACCGCCTGGTGGAGATGAGCTCCAACACGTCTGTGAACAATCGTGTACGTGTGTCGTGGGATGCTACCGACGTGAACGACGATTCTGGCAGCACGACGGCGACGCATGTGTTCAAGCAGAACCCTACGAATACGACCACTGACGACGTCAACGGCTGGCGTACGGTGACGATTACGCCTAACAGCCCGGCCGGCCTGTCGCGCGACCTGACAGCCAACATCTATGTGGCAGCCGAGGGAGGCCTGATGCGAACGGTGAAGGTGACGCTCCGTCAGCCCTACCGTATGCTGGTGGAGGTGTCGCCCGATGATGTCGACCAGACCTACAACTATCCTATCACCGTCAGCACGTTCATCCCCAACGACCTGCCTGAGTCGATCTTCCCGCTGGACTTCCACTACAGCACGGCCGGCAACACGATGTATCCGCAGGCCAATACCGACATGCCCGTGCAGATCAACAACGACGGCACCTACGATTTCGTGAAGACCATCCGCTGGGTGGACTATCAGGCTTTGAGCGAGGTGACTAAGCAGATGCTGATCAACGGATCATACACTGACGTCACGATGAAGCAGTTTGATGCTTTCTTCATGACTAATACGACACATGCCGGCCAATCGACGGTGACGGTGAAGAACGATTTCTTCACACCGCAGAGCGATGATTTCACCATCAACACCGCAGCCGCAACCATCACGAAGGTGAGCATCGTCGGCACCGAATATTATGGCGCCGGGCATCCTGTCACGCTGAAATATACGCTGAGCAACGCGGTAAATAATGGAAACCTGACAATCACCATCAAGGATGGCAATCGGACTTCGGACTACACAGTGACGAATGCTGACCGCACGGCTGGCGAGCACCAGGTGACGCTGAACTCGCTGACCTTCAGCGACGACATTACGATCACCATTTCTGCTACTCGCAACGGATCGACACAGACCATCAACATCAACAACCCGAAGAAGCGCCATCTGCTCCTCATTCCTGCCGGCAGCTTCCGCATCACCGACCAGAGCGTGCTGAGAAGGTATGCCGTTGAACGTGACGATAATGGCGATGGAACCTATACTTACAATTGGAGTTATCAGGGATATTACAATGGCCAAGGCTATGAATGGCCCGACTTCCATATCGACGGCATCGCAAGCGGTTCACGACAGATTAATGAGAACACGGGCACAACAACGGCCATTGAAATCGATGCCACCTATGGTGGCCGTGTGCAGGAGTTCACGGAAGAGTCCGAGTTTGTGTTCACCACCTATTATAATTACAGCGCGGCGTATCATGATGCCCACGTCAGTGATGGTGCCACAGAGGATGAGTATTTCAATGGCACGAATGCAGATCCCAAGAAGTACGCCGTGCTCACGGTTGGACAAATCTGTGAACGGTGGGCCAATAATAACGGTGTCATCGACCTGGAGCTGAACTTCACGACAACAAAGCCGGCCTCATTGGGTGGGGAATGACTGCAGGGCTGACACGTTGTCAGACAAATAAACAGCGGGGGATGCTGCGAAAGCCCACTGCGAAGTGCGCGCGATGCCCCGCTGACACTGAATAATCTGTTGATTATTTGGTATATGTTTCGTAAAATAGCAAGCGCCAAAAGCGCCGCGCTCCCGTCAGGCCTGCATCTTTTGCAGCATGGCGGGAGCGCATCCGATGTACAACGTGCAGAAGTCGCGTAAAAGTGACGAAAATAGGCGGCATTTCGGAAAAATCCAAATATAAATTTGGTTATTCGCTCGATTTGTACTATCTTTGCCGATGATATGATGAAGAAATACTTGAAAGACTTGACTGTCAGGGCGGTGGAGCGGCTGCATGAACGCTATGTGCTGCTGCGGCTGACTGACAATGAGCCGCTGCCCGAGATGTTGCCCGGACAATTTGTTGAGGTGCGCGTGGACGACGCACCTCATACGTTTCTGCGTCGTCCGATATCCATTTGTAATGTTGACCGCGAGCGGAATGAGCTGTGGCTGCTGGTGGCCTGTGTGGGCGAGGGGACTCGCCGCATGGGCCTGTTGCGCGAGGGCGACCGCCTGAACTGCATGTTGCCGCTGGGCAACGGGTGGACGGTGTTGAACGGTGAGACGCCTGCGGCGTGTAAGGTCTTGCTCGTCGGCGGTGGAGTGGGGGTGGCCCCGCTGCTCTATCAAGGGGCGACGGTGAGCGCCGGCGAGGTGACGTTCCTCCTGGGAGCGCGGTCGGCCGGTGACCTGCTGTTGCTGAGCGAGTTTGAGAAGTACGGGCGCGTGCTGGTGACGACCGAGGACGGGTCGCTGGGCGAGCGCGGCTTCGTCACGCAGCACTCGGTGCTCACCCGTGAGCGGTTTGACCTGATACAGTGCTGCGGGCCGACGCCGATGATGAAGGCCGTGGCCCGCTATGCCCGCCAGACGGGGACGCCGTGCGAGGTGTCGCTTGAGAACCTGATGGCCTGCGGACTGGGGGTCTGTCTGTGCTGTGTGGAGAAAGTACGTCTGAGCGGCGAAACCGCTCAGCACACTAATGTGTGTGTGTGCAAGGAAGGTCCTGTTTTTAATATTGACAGACTGTTATGGCAAGATTAGACGTAGAGATTGGGGGGCTGAAGCTGAAGAACCCCGTGATGACGGCCTCGGGCACGTTTGGCTATGGCCTGGAGTTTCAGGACTTCGTGAACCTGGAGGACATCGGCGGCATCATCGTCAAGGGCACGACCCTGAAGCCGCGCGAGGGCAACGACTACCCGCGCATGGCCGAGACGCCGATGGGCATGCTCAACTGCGTGGGGCTGCAGAACAAGGGCGTCGACTACTTCTGCGAGCATATCTACCCCGAGCTGAAGGACATCGACACGCAGTTCATCGTCAACGTCAGCGGTTCGTCGCCGGAGGATTATGCCGAGTGCGCCGCCCGTATCGACAAGCTGGAGCGAATCCGTGCCATCGAGCTGAACATCTCGTGCCCCAATGTCCGCGACGGCGGCATGGCCTTCGGTGTGACCTGTCAGGGGGCTGAGAGCGTCGTCAGGGCCGTGCGCGAGCGCTATTCCAAGACATTGATTGTGAAGCTGTCGCCCAACGTGACCAGCATTGCCGACATTGCCCGCGCCGCCGAGGCTGCGGGGGCCGACGCCGTGAGCCTGATCAACACGCTGATGGGCACGGCCGTCGACATTGAGCGGCGGCGGCGCGTGCTGTCCATCGGCACGGGCGGGCTCTCTGGTCCCTGCGTGAAGCCCGTGGCGCTGCGCATGGTGCTCGACGTGCGCCGGGCCGTACGGATTCCCATCATCGGTCTGGGCGGCATCATGACAGCCCGCGATGCCCTGGAGTTCATCATGTGCGGTGCAACGGCCATCGAGGTGGGCACGGCCAACTTCATTGACCCGGCCGTGACGGTGAAGATCCGCGACGGCATCAACGAATGGCTCGACAGCCATGGCGTCAAGGCCGTCAGCGACATCGTCGGGGCAATTGAGTGAGGGGGGGGCGGGGGGCCGGGCCCTCGAAATACCGAGGCGTCGGAATACCGGAATTTCGGAATTTCGGAATACCGAGCCGTCGGAATTTCGAGCCGTCGGAAACCCGGAATCCCGGAATAACGTTATAACGAAGAAGATGAATTTTAAAGACAAATAACAATGAAAACTACTAAGACAAAACTATTCGTGCTGGCCTTATGCCTCCTGGGCAGCCTCGCTGTGCAGGCACAGCAACTGGCCTTCCCGGGCGCTCAGGGCTGGGGCCGCTTTGCTACGGGCGGCCGTACAGGCACTGTCTACCACGTGACCAACCTGAACGACTCGGGCTCGGGATCGCTGCGCGATGCCATCAGCCAGCCTAACCGCATCATCGTCTTCGACGTGAGCGGTATCATCCGCATCAACTCGCGACTGGTGTTCAAGAACAACCTCTACGTGGCCGGACAGACGGCTCCCGGCGAGGGTGTCACGGTCTATGGCGACGGCGTGTCGTTCTCGGGTGCCGACAATATCATCGTGCGCTACATGCGCTTCCGCATGGGCGCCGTCGGCACGAAGGACAAAGACTGCGCCGGCGTCGCCAACGGCAAGAACATGATCTTCGACCACTGCTCGTTTGCCTGGGGACAGGACGAGAACTTCTCCATCAACTGGGACAACAAGGGCACGGCCCCGCAGAACATCACGATCCAGAACTCGATTGTCGGACAGGGCCTCATGACCCACTCGGCCGGCGGACTGATGCAGGCCGACCAGATCACGCTCTACCGCCTGCTGCTCGTCGACAATTCCACGCGCAACTTCAAGGTGAAGGGCGTCAACCAGTACGTGAACAACCTGGTCTACAACTGGAAGAACGCGGCCTACAACATGGGCGGCGACTCGCAGGGCACGAGCTATGTCAACATCGAGTCGAACCTCTTCATCAACGGCCCCGCCGTGGGCGGCGACGCGCTGACGGGCGGCAATTCCGACTTCCACTACTATGGCAACGACAACTGGCAGGACAAGAACCGCGACGGCCAGCTGAATCCCTCGCTGTTCACCGGCACGGGCGGCGGCGACCCGCAGGCGCAGCCCTACGACTATCCCGAGCTGGAGAAATGGAGCGGCAAGGAGCTGGTGGAGCAGCTGCTGCCCGACGTGGGCGCCTCCTTGCCCTATCGCGACCTGGCCGACTGCTACATGGTCGACGAGGTGCTCTCGTTCGGCACGCGCGGCAAGCTGATCACCAATGAGAACGAGCTGCCCATCGGCGTGCCCACGCAGTGGAGCTGGTTTAAGGGCACGAAGGACACCGACACCGACGGCGACGGCATGCCCGACTGGTGGGAGGAGATGAACGGCTGCGACCCCGCCAAGGACGACGCCATGACGCTGGATGCCAACGGCTACGTGAACATCGAGAACTACATCAACAGCATCACCCGTGCCGACCGCCAGTTCTACCTGCGCGCCCCGCTGCTGCCGTCGCTGCTTTCGGCCACGACGAGCAGTCTGACCCTGCAGTGGTATGACTTCACGGACAATGAGGACGGCTTCATCGTCGAGCTGAAGCAGGACGGCCAGTTTGTTGAGGTGGGCCGCACGCAATCTTCAATCTTCAATGTTCAATCTCCAGTCTTAGAGCCCGGCAAGCCCTACGTGGTGCGCATCTGTGCCTATAAGGGCAACCAGAAGTCGGACTACACGCCGGAGCTGACCGTGAAGACGCGGCCCGAGCAGGCTGACATCATCGACTGCGAAACGTTCACCGGCATGGGCGACGGTGAGTGGCTCATCAACCCGCTCGACGACGAGACCATCACCCTGACCGAGCCGACGGAGAAGACCGCCGTCGTGGTCTATAGCGACGCCCACGTCACCATCGGCGGCACGGGCTACGTCAGCGGTCCGGCCTCGATGAACAAGACGGGCCTGGGTACGCTGACCATCGCCAGCGACCAGCGCTACGAAGGAGCCACCGTACTGCACCAGGGCACCTACGAGTTCTCGTCGCTGAAGAACGGCGGCGTGGCCAGCGGCCTCGGCATGAGCCAGGAGTTTGCCCAGAACTGGGTGATGGACGGCGGCGTCTATCAGTACACCGGCCCGACGACGGCCACCAACCGGTCGGCCCGCCTCTACAGCGACACCGGGCTGGACATCGCCGAGGGCAACACCACGGTGACGATGAACGGCGCCGTGGAAGGCCAGGGCGACCTCATCATCGGCGGCGAAGGCACCGTCAACGTGAACACGCCCAACTTCTTCAAGTTTGACGGCGATCTGCGCGTGGAGGGCGGCACTGTCAACCTCGCGTCGAAGGACGTCAGCGATGCCGGCATCGGCACGGCCTCGCGCCTCGTCATGGCGGGCGGCACGTTCACCAACGTCGGCAAGAACGAGTCGAGCGTCACGTTCAATTTCCCCATCTACGCTGAACCGGGCACCACCTCGGCCGTCAACTTCGACCTCTGGAACACCAACAAGTGCAGCGTCTCGGGCACAGGCACGCTGGAGTGGGGCGTCACTTATCTGCGTGAGTACATCGAAGGCAACTGGGACAACTTCACCGGCAAGCTCGTGGTGAAGCCCTTCGGCAATCATGGCACCAACCGCCAGTTTGCCATCCGCAACGGCGTCGGCATCAAGAACGCCACGATCGAGCTCAAGAGCGGGGCGGCCATCAACGGCGCCAAGAACGAGTCGACCTACTATTTAGGCGGGCTCTCGGGCGAGGCCGGTTCGAAGCTTTCGGGCTTCAACGTGAAGCAGAAAGGCTCAGGCACATGGATCGTCGGCGGTGCCAACACCGACGAGGAGTTCCGCGGCATCATCGACAATAACGACCAGGCCGGTACGCACCCCGGCACCACCTCGATTGAGAAGCAGGGCACGGGCGACTGGCGACTGACGGGCGCCAACGTCTACAGCGGCACGACCATCGTCACGGCCGGACAGCTCATCGTCAACGGCAACCACTCGGGCACAGGCAATGTGACCGTGCGCACCAATGCCACCCTGGCCGGTACGGGCCAGCTGGCCGGCAACGTGACCGTCAACACGGGAGCCACGCTGCAGGCCGGCGACACGCTGGTCAACGGTCGCGGACTGACCTTTGGCGGCACTCTGAAGATGAACGGCACGAGCCGGCTCGTCGTGCTGGCCGACCGCACCAAGAGCAACACGCTGACCTTGAAGGGGCAGACCACCATCTCGAACCAGGCCACGCTGCAGATTGACTACGAGGAGTCGCCCTACGACAAGACCGAATACCAGATCTTCAACCTTGCGGGCGGCACCATCACCGGCACGTTCGCTGCCATCGAGCCCGCCGTGCCCGGCGAGGGCCAGGCATGGGACACGTCGCGGCTCTACACCGAGGGCGTCATCACCGTCGTGGGCGGCGAGCAGAACCCCGACACGGGTCACAACCCCGAGCCGCAGCCCGGCGGCGAGACCAAGACGGCCCTTCTGGCTTGGGGCAACATGGTGGCCAAGTCGTACGACAACTCGTCGTACAACAACATGATGGTGGGCGCCGAGAACGACGAGGCACAGGGCTTCTCGATGGTCATCACGGGTAATCTGCAGAAGTCGTACACGAGTGCCGGCACGCCCAAGCTGCCCATCGAATACAAGGGGGAGATCATCGAGCGCACGGCCATCAAACTGTCGAACGGCGCCCAGAACACGATTTTCATGCCTGAGAATGCCGTGGCCACGAAGATGACCATCTACAGCATCACGGGCACGAACGCCAGCAACCGCACCAGCTACTGGAAGGAGGTGGCCGGCGTGAGCTATACGCCCGAGACGACCACCGTGCTCGACCTGGACGCCCCGCGCTCGAATCCGAACAAGGTGGACTTCACGCTGAACAACGTGCCCGACAAGGTTACCTTCACCAACACGGGCGAGCAGCAGTGCGTCATCATCTATCTGGAATACCACATCGGCAGCGGGACTGACGTCGTCACGAGCATCACCGATGCCGGCGGCCGGGCTGTCAGGACCGACTATTTCACGCTGTCGGGCGAGCGGATCGACGCGCCCCGCCACGGGTTCTACCTGCTGCGCACCCTTCATCCCGACGGCCGCAGCACGACCCGCAAGGTTTTGCTGCCTTAAAAAGCAGTCCTGTCAAGTCGAAAAGTGGCGCTTCTTGAAAGTAATATACCCCTATATTACCTTCGAGAAGCGCCACTTTTTTGCATTTAGGGCAAAATTTGAGGGCTGCCAATTGGCAGCCCTCAACCAACACAAAAACTAAACTAGACTTAACTAAAGCAACTCGGACTTTCCCAAGCCCAAAGGTTGCGAGTGCAAAGATAAGCAAAATTTCTGAACCGACAAAGAATTTGTCGAAGAAATTTGCAATTTCGCCGAATATTTTTTTATATTTTTGATGTTTTAGAACATAAAACGTGGTCTAAGAGCGTCATTGCAGCCATCGCTTCGACCACTGGAACGGCTCTTGGCAGCACGCAGGGATCGTGGCGCCCGTGGGCCGTGAAGGTCGTGGAGCGGCCCTCGGTGTCGACCGTCAGCTGCTGGCGCAGCAGGGTGGCGACGGGCTTGAAGACCACGCGGAAATAGATGTCGGCGCCGTTGCTGATGCCGCCCTGGATGCCGCCGCTGTCGTTCTTGGCGGTCAGTGGGGTGGGGTGGGCCTCGACGAAGGGATCGTTCTGCTGGCTGCCGCGCTGGGCGACGCCGCTGAATCCTGCGCCGTAGTCGAATCCCTTGGCGGCATTGATGCTCAGCATGGCCTGGGCCAGCGAGGCATGCAGCTTGGAGAATTCCGGCTCGCCGACGCCCGGCGGACAGCCGCGGACGACGCAGGTGACGATGCCCCCGATGGTGTCGCCGTCGGCCTTCACCTCGGCGATGAGGGCCTCCATCTCGCGGGCCTTCTCGGGGTCGGGACAGCGCACGGCGTTCTGTTCGGCCAGCGCTAGGTCGTAGTGGCGATAGTCGTGGTCGAGGGCGACGGGCCCCACCTGCGAGGTGTAGGCCGTGACCGTGATGCCCATCTGGCGCAGGGCCAGCTTGGCCAGTGCGCCGCCGACGACGCGGCTCAGCGTGATGCGTGCTGACGAGCGTCCGCCTCCGCGGTGGTCGCGCGTACCATATTTATAATAATAAGTATAGTCGGCATGCGACGGACGGAACAGCGAGCGCAGGTGCTCATAGTCCTCGGAGTGCTGGTTGCGGTTTCTGACGATGAAGCCGATGGGGGCGCCCGTCGAGCGGCCTTCGAACACGCCGCTGAGCAGTTCCACCTCGTCGGGCTCCTGCCGCTGCGTGGTGATGGCGCTCTGCCCCGGGCGGCGCCGGTTGAGCTCGCTCTGCACGAAGTCGAGGTCGATCTCGATGCCCGCAGGCATGCCGTCGACCACGCCGCCCACTGCCGCCCCATGGCTCTCGCCAAAGGTGGTCAGCGTAAACAGATGTCCAAACGTGTTTCGCAAAATATCTCTTATCTCTTATCTGTTATCTATAATCTCTCAATGGCAGTGGCAGTGATGGTCGTGGTCGTGGCCCTCGCAGTCTTCACAGTCGCAGCCGCAGCCTTCGCCGCCCATGTGGTTCAGCATGTGCTGAATCTCCTCCTTCGTGGCCTCGCGGTTTTCGAGCACCAGGCCCGTGAACTGCAGCGTGCGCCCGGCCAGCGGGTGATTGGTGTCGATGGTCACGCCCTCGTCGTCAACCTTCTTCACGCGGGCCATAAACCGGTGCTCGTCGGCATCCATCAGCGTGATGACGGCGCCGGGGAAGATGTTCTCGTGGTCGAAATGGCCATTGATGGAGAACACTTCGCGCTTCAGCTTATGCACACCCTCAGGATCGTATTCGCCGAAGGCCTCGGCCGGCGTCAGCGTGAAGTCGAACTTCGAGCCGGGCTCCAGGGCCGCAACGTGCTGCTCGAAGCTGTCGAGCGAGAATCCGAAGCCGCTGATAAACTGGAACGGGCGTCCCTGCTCGGTCTCCTCCTCAAGATGCTTGGCACCGTCAGCCGTGAATGAATAGAGCTGATAGCTCACTGAGATGTACTTGTTTTCCTTGTTGTCCATGACTTTTCTTTCTTAGTTTTAATTTGATGACAAAGGTACGAAATTTATTTCAATTTCGAATTCCTTTCGCCCCAATTTATTTGATTTTGGTCAACAAAAGGGGCTGTTTCCGCACACAGTGGCCTAAAAATGATGCGTCGAACGAAAAAACGCCGTACCTTTGCACCGGCAAAAGCCAAAACAGGATAACAAAAAGTAAAAAGGTAAAAAAGTAAAAAGTAGGGGCTTTTTCAGGATAACACAACAAGGCCCTGAGTAAAAAAAAAGAAAGGAAAAAAGAGTATGAAAAAGATTGTTTTAGTGGTTATGGCCATGCTCAGCCTCACCAATATGAACGCTGAGAACGAGAACACAACAGTAGCACAGGGCGTCGAGGCCTACGACATGACGGTCAATATCCGTCGGCTGGCCGTCACGCTGGGGCTGACACTCGATCAGATGGAGGCCGTGGAGGACATTCACCGCAACTTCCAGAACGAGATGATGCTCGCAGCCTACGCCGAGAAGGACGAGCGCGAACAGCTGGTGGACAAAGCCGTGAAGAAGGACATCCGCTACATGCGCTACGTGCTCAACCAGAAGCAGTACAAGCTCTACTTGCTGCTGCTGCAGACCACGCTCGTGAATCGTGGATTGAAGTAATAAACGAAAAGAACTAATTACACGAGAGGCTGTGTCGTCGCTATGATGACACAGCCTCTTTGTGAATCAGTCCATAGGGGCCCTTTGAAAAGGCTTTCGCAGCGGATTATCAAATTTCAACTGTAGAT
>JAFTGI010000058.1 GCA_017458195.1 Prevotella sp. | reverse complement strand
TCCCCCCGCCAATCCCCCCACTGTGCGTTGCGATTCAGTCGCACCGCCCCCACAAAAAGCCCCGCAACAACCCCAATAACCCCCAATCAATCAGCCAAATAGCCAAAAATCCCTCACCTCCCCATCACCCCCACTTCCCCCGAAAATCTTCAACTTTACAAACCTAAACCTCGAAAAACCGCC
Organism: Prevotella sp.; assembly: GCA_017458195.1. GTDB lineage: Bacteria > Bacteroidota > Bacteroidia > Bacteroidales > Bacteroidaceae > Prevotella. The sequence continues at coordinate 4,118 of JAFTGI010000058.1, read as the reverse complement.
CAACCGCCTTAAACTTCACAAATTCAAAACCGAAAATTCAAACTTTAAAATCATAAAATAATCTTCAAAACATTTGCATATTTCAAAAAATGTCTTTACCTTTGTAAACTCAAACGAATCAACCCCAAAACGGCCCCAAAAGCCACCAGTAAGAGAAATGAAAGATCGAATCCGCCAGATCATGGAGTCGCAGCACATGACCCAGCAAGTCTTCGCCGACTTCATTGGCACCACCCCGGCAACCCTCAGTGGCATCTTCAACGACCGCACCCGACCCACCATCAACATCGTCGAGAGCATCCGTAAGAAATTTCCTGACATCAGTCTCGACTGGCTCATGTTCGGTCAGGGCGACATGTACAAGACGCCTCCCGCCCAGGAGCCCGACCTCTTCAGTCAGCCCGAGGCTGCCTCGATGCCCCTCACGTCGACATCGCATCCCACCCCATCCGGTTTCAACCCCGCCACGACTTTTCCCAAGTCGCCGGTTTCGGCGTCTCCTTCCGCCCTGAATCTCGACAGTGTCAAATCGACACTCAAAGAAACGATCCAGGAGGAAATGAAAAATGTTGACAAACACAAGCGCCACGTCATTGAGATCCGCGTCTACTACAACGACGGCTCCTACGAGTCCTTCCTTCCCGCCCCCCGCTGATCATTTTGTATCCGCCTTGTACCCTTTTGCGCCTTCGGCGCGTGAACGTTAATCGTTATAACGCCTTCGGCGTGTAATCGTTCACGCGCCGCAGGCGCTTCAATGTTCACGCGCCGCAGGCGCTTCAATGTTCACGCGCCGAAAGGCGCTTCAATGTTCACGCGCCGACAGGCGCTCAAAGATTCTCTTCGCCTGCTCGGCCGGCCCCACCTTGATGTATTCCTCGAGCACCCGCTCCGTCAGATGACCGCTCAGGGCCATCATCTGTCGGTTGTCCAGCACGCCCCGCTTATAAATGTTCGTGATGCCCGACCGCCTCGCCGTGTGCGTCGTCACCAGCTCATATTTCTCCCTGACGACCTCGCCGCGACCGTTCCGCGCATAGAGCGGCATGCCGCCACGCCGCTCCGCCTCGCGCCGCAGCCGCCGGTAGCGGCGCCATTCCGCCTCCGTCAGGGGCTCGCCGCGCTCCCTCAGCGCCTTCAGCCGTCCGTAGTCGGTCTCCGCCTGACGCTCCTGGGCGGTCAGCACCGTCACGCACAGCTCCCTCATCGACGGCATCCGGTCAGCCAGCCGCCTCATCACCACCTTCAGCAGTTCGTTCATCCGCTTGCGGCTCACGCGCGGGAACCTATAATTATATTTAGCGCAGATGCTGTCCACGCGCTCGTCCGTCAGCGGCACCTCCACGTACGTCCCCGTCTTCTGCTGTCTCAAGGCCATCACCCGCACGCCCTCGCTGTTCACGATGAAGTTCGACGCGTCCAGCCGACTGTAGTCGCTCCAGCGCTGAAACGACAGGTAGCCCAGCACGAACAGGTCCCTCACCTCGTCCAGGGCCTTCTCCGCCAGCGGCAGCCTGTAGAGCCCGTCGATCTCCGCCTCGGTCAGGTAGACCTCCGTCCGTTTCTGTCCGTTGCCGACGCGGTGGCAGTGCCATCCCGTCAGCGACAGCGCATTATGGTTCTGCCCGTATTCCGCCGCCGACCTGCACAGCTTTCTGAAGCAGGCCATGTGCTCCTCGATGGTCGTCCCCATCAGCCCCCGCTGCTCAAGCGACAGCCGGAAGCCGTCGATGAACAGCCGGTCGATGTCGCCGAACGTCTGCCCGTCGGCGACATAGGCCCTCAGCACCGTCCCGAACTCGCGCCAGACGCCGATGCTGCGCTCCGAGTAGCGCTTCCCCTTATGATGTCTGATCAGCCCCGTCGTGATACCCTCCACGAAGAATTCATAGAAGGGCATGATCCCCTCCATGCCGAGTCCGGCCCCTCCCGTCCTGATTGCTGCGGCCGGGCCGCCGCTCCCCTCGCTTCTTCCCGCCCTGACGCCTTCCACCAGCTGCTCCACGGCCGCCCGGTCGTCCATCGCGGCCGTCTGCCTCAGCCCCTCGGCCAGCGCCGCCATCGCCTGAGCCACCCGTCCCCCCTCGCTCCTCACCAGGCGCAGCTCGCCGTCGCGGCCCGTCAGCACCTGGTCCTGCGTATAGCGACGCCAGGCTGTGGCCGACTGTATGGCCTCCGACCACAGTTCAATATCCACGATGATGTTGGTGCGCAACGTCAGCTCATGCCCGTTGCGCCGCACACGATAATACAGTCTGGCAGCCCCTTCCCGTTTCCTACTGCGCAAGAAGAAGCTGTCAAAGGCTTTTGTGACCTTCTTCTTTTTCATAGCAATTCGATTCTTTAGTTAGGTATAGTTTCGTAAAATGGCATACAAAAGTAACGCTTTTCTCCCGATTGTCCACTATTTGTACCCTATATTTAACTATTTTTCGGAATGAAGCCATGCCTAAAATTAAATCAGCGACACTGAATACTATTTCAAAGCCTTTGAAATACTGTTCAGAGCCACTGAATACTATTTCAAAGCCTTTGAAATAATTTTGCACGCTCATTCTGATGACTTCACGCTGCCGGTGCTCGGACGTACTCAGCGGCTGGCAGTAAATTAACAATAGTTGTACAAAAATTTTCTACACAGATCGATTTATTCAAAATAAATACACAACAAAAGTTAAACACCCCCCCTAAAAGTTAATATAAGTAAATAAATAGCTATATATTGTCGCACGTAAAGATATTATTCTTAATTTTGCACGGAAATTAGTCAACCAACAAAGGACTATAGTCAAAATTAAGAAATGAGGAAAAGACGTAAATTGCAGGTATTCGCGCTGACGCTGGCATCGATCTTCATCGGAGCCGCCCAGGCTGACGCCCAGACATTCGTCGTAAAGCACAATCTGCTCTACGATGCCACCCTGACCCCCAACCTCGGTTTCGAACTGCGACTGAGCGACAAGTGGACCGCAGGGCTCAACGGAGGATTCAACCCGTTCCCCACCGACGACACCAAGATGACCAAGTATCGCCATCTGTTCGTCTCGCCTGAGGTCAGGCGCTGGTTCTGCTCCACCTTCGCCGGCAGCTACGTCGGCATGAACGCCGCCTACAGCCACTTCAACTGGTCGAACGTGAAGTTCCCCTTCGGCCTCTATCCCTCGCTCAAGGATCACCGCTATCAGGGCGACATGGTGGCCGCAGGCGCCTTCTACGGCTATTCCTGGATCCTCTCACCCCACTGGAGCATTGAGGCCGAAATCGGCATCGACGTAGGCTATGCGTGGTTCAAAATGTACGACTGCGAGCACTGCGGCACCTACTACGGCAAGGACGACAAGCCCTTCGCCATGCCAAAGGCAGGCATCAACATCATTTATAACATTAAATAAGTACGCGCGTATATTATGACCAAGAATATCATCACAGCCACACTGCTGCTCGCAACGTCGCTCAGCGCCGCAGCACAGCAGCCCACGGTCACCACTAAGAGCCAGAAAGGCGAGCTCACCGTCAGCTACGAGGCCCCCATTCTGAAGCCCACCAGCGACTATGCCACCATCGTCACGCCCATGATTTGCGGCCTGACCGACACGCTGCGCCTTGAGCCCGTCGTCGTGCGCGGCAGCCGCAACGCCAAGAAGCTCTATCGCGACTACGTCCTCAACCACAAGGGCGTCACGCCGCCCGCATTCACGCCCGCCGCTCAGGCACCCGCCACCACCAGCGGCACCGTCCACCTCTCCACGCGTCAGTATCCCTGGATCAAGAACCAGCCCCTCACCTTCGCCGCCCTCACCGAGAGCGAAGGCTGCTGCAAGGTAGAGACCGTCTCCTTCGACGAGTCCGGCCCCTTCGCGCACAAGGCCCCGTTCGACCCCATATATAATAAGGTGGAGGAGAACAAGGGCAAGGCCGGCGAACTGGAGAAGCTGTTCCCCGTGCTGGAGCACGTCTCGAAATACAAGCCCTACGACGACACGCGCGTGCTGCGCAAGGAGAAGGGCGCCCTCTACGTCCACTTCCCGCTCGACAAGATCGACCTGCGCTACGACTTCCGCGACAACGACTGGCGCCTTGACCGCATCGTCGACATCACGCGCCAGATCACGGCCGAC
>JAFTGI010000057.1 GCA_017458195.1 Prevotella sp. | reverse complement strand
CTGCGCGACAACTATGCCGACCTGGAGCACAAGGAGGTGAGGCAGAGCCTCGTGGTGCTCGCCGTCATCCTGCTCGTCCTCGGCGTCTATGTGTTCGGCTACGAACTGCCGGGCTACGAATACGGCATCAACCTCAACAGCATTGTGCTCATCGGCTATCTCCTCTGGCGGGTGGAGACGCTGAGCGACCTGAGCGCCCCTGCGGCGCAGAGCCTCGCCGCCGATGAGGCCGCTCCCGGCGGAGCGGAGGACGCGCTGTCCACAAAAGCCCTCTCGTCCACCCCTGCCGCCGAAAGCATCGGCCCCTTGCTGCAAGCGCACTGCATCGACGAGCGGCTCTACCTGCAGCACGACCTGACCCTGCTCCAGCTGGCCAAGGTCATTGGCGTCAACCGCTTCTATCTCAGCCAGTATTTCTCTGGCCAGGGCGTCACCTATAACTCCTATATCAATGATTTGCGCATCCGCCACTTCGTCAGCCTCTATCGCGAGGTCGTCGCGGCCCAGCGCCCCTTCACCGTCCAGCAGTTGGCCCGCGAAAGCGGCTACCGCAGTTACAGCACCTTCAGCCTCGCCTTCAAGCAGCGCATGGGGCAGACGGTGACGGCGTGGATGCGCGAGGCAACCCCATAACCCCATTCAAAAAAGAAGTCTATGTCACAACTCGAACCCCTCATCGCCGACCTTGCCCTCATACTCATCTGTGCAGGGGCCATGACGCTCCTCTTCAAGAGCCTCAAGCAGCCCATCGTGCTGGGCTACATCGTGGCCGGATTCCTCGCCTCGCCCAACATGCCCTACATGCCCAGCGTACACGACATGCACGGCATCCACCTCTGGAGCGAGATTGGCGTCATCTTCCTCCTGTTCGCCCTCGGCCTGGAGTTCTCGTTCAAGAAAATCCTGAAGATGGGGGCCGTGCCGATCATTGCTGCCCTGGCCATCATCCTGGGCATGATGTACGTCGGAGCCTGCACGGGCGAGCTCTTCGGCTGGAAGCAGATGGACTGCATCTACCTGGGCGGCATGCTCGCCATGTCCTCGACCACCATCATCTTCAAGGCCTTCGACGACATGGGGCTGCGGCAAGAACGCTTTGCCGGCCTTGTGCTCAGCGTGCTCATCATCGAGGACATCCTGGCCATCGTGCTCATGGTGATGCTCTCCACGCTGGCCGTGAGCAAGGAGTTCGAGGGGTCGCAGATGCTCGACTCCATCCTCCAACTGGGTCTCTACCTAGTGCTCTGGTTCACCGTGGGGCTCTACTTCATCCCGATGGCCCTGCGCAAGCTGAAGCCCCTGATGAACGACGAGACGCTGCTCATCACCGCCCTCGCCCTCTGCTTCGGCATGGTCGTGGCCGCCTCGTCGGCCGGTTTCTCTGCCGCCTTCGGCGCTTTCGTCATGGGCAGCATCTTGGCCGAGACCGTGGAGGCGGAAAAGATAGAACACCTGGTGGCGCCCGTCAAGAACCTCTTCGGGGCCATCTTCTTCGTCTCCGTCGGCATGATGGTCGACGTGGCCCTCATCATCGAGTACATCGTGCCCATCGTGAGCATCATCGCCGCTGTCATTCTCGGCCAGACCCTCCTGAGCACCTGCGGCTTCCTGCTTTCCGGCCAGTCGCTCAAGACCTCCATGCAGTGCTCCTTCTCGCTGACGCAGATTGGCGAGTTTGCCTTCATCCTGGCCACGCTCGGCACGTCGCTCGGCGTCACCAGCGACTTTCTCTACCCCATCGTCGTGGCCGTGTCCGTCTTCACGACGTTCACCACGCCCTACATGATACGCCCGGCCGGCCCGGCCTACGCCGTGGTGGCACGTGTGTTGCCGGCCCGGTGGGTGGCTAAACTGGAGCGCGACACCGACGAGGACGACGAAAGTGCGTCCGACGAGCTGAAGCAGATGTGGAAGAGCAACTTCAGGCGCTTCGTCTTCGTCCTGCTCATCAACAGCGTGCTCTGCATCGCCCTCATGGCCCTCATGCTCTACTATGGCCAGCCGCTCATCGCCGGCATTGTGCCTCCCGGGTGGGTGCACCCCGTCACGGCCCTCGTGGCCCTCGTCCTGTGCTCTCCCTTCCTGTGGATGCTGATGCGCTACGGGAGTGACAATCCCGAGGTCGACCGGCTCTGGGAAAGCGGTGCACGCTGGCGTGTCAGGCTGACGGCTTGCGGGCTGTTTCGCCTCTTCCTCACGGCGGTCTTTGTCAGCTACTTTGTCGACTATGCCATTCCCTGGAACGCCTGGCTCGCCATGTTCGCGCTGGTGGCCATCCTGTTCATCATCTACTTCTCGTCCGCTCTGGAGAAGCACAGCAGCAAGATGGTGCAGAACTTCACCGACAACCTCAGTGCGCGCGAAAAAATGGGATAATCGTCGCCCGGGGTTTCAAAATCTGCAAAAATTGTTTCAAAATCTGCAAAAATGTGCGGATTCATCGTTTCCAGGGTATATACTTTGGAGAAAATTTCCTATTTTTGCGCTCGGGTATATCTAAAACAATATGGGGTGATAATAAAACAACACGGAACAACATAGAGCAACATAGAACAATAAGAGCAATAATAAATAACAAAAAATTCTGCATGAAACACTTTACTGACATTCTGCGAGGAAGACCCTGGCCCGTGCTGTGGGTGCTCTTCGCTTGGCTGCTGCCACAGCAGGCAGCGGCCACCTATGTGGACGAGGCGGAAAACTACGTGGTAGAACTGGGCGGTTCGAGCGTCATCTACTTCACGGCTCCCGTCTACGACCAGTCGGGTCAGGACACCTGGATTTACGACGGTAACCTCCAGGTCTCTGTGGACGGCGGTGCCGCAATGACCATCTTCCACTGGGAGGTGGCCGAAACGGGAATCTCCGACAGCAGTACGTCGCTGAATTGTAAGTTCAGCACCACGGCCGACGGCTTCTTCGACATCACGCTGGGCAACTCGCGAAACAGCTACCGTCTGGCAAAGAACAACCCTTCTACGCAAAAGCTGCAGCGCAACAGCGACGGCCGCACCTTCGAGTTCAGTGCCGAGTGGTCGGTGCCCTACAACATGCTGGGCAAGAAACTCAAGTTCATCTGGAATGTCAACCGCG
>JAFTGI010000056.1 GCA_017458195.1 Prevotella sp. | reverse complement strand
AGGCGCTGCTCAATGCCCTCATCGCCACCGGCTACCGGCTGCCCAAGAAGGCCGTCCTCATCTCGTCGGGCGACGCCAAGGGCAAGGTGTCGCTGCTCGAGGGTGCTCGCCAGCTGGTGCGCAAGGGCTTCAAGGTCTACTCCACGCCCGGCACGGCCCGCTTCTTCTGCGACAACGGCGTCGAGGCTACCCCCGTCTGCTGGCCCGACGAGGAGGGTGAGAACAACGTGCTCCACCTGATTGCCCAGCACAAGTTCGACCTGGTCGTCAACGTGCCCAAGAACCACACGAAGCGCGAGCTGACCAACGGCTACCGCATCCGCCGCGCCGCCATAGACCACAACACGCCGCTGATGACCAACGTGCGGCTGGCCAAGGCCTTCATTGAGGCCTTCACCGCCCTCACCGAGAACGACATCAAGATCAAGAGCTGGCAGGAGTATAACAACTAAGCCAACAGGACTTTCAATCCGATAAGAACCAGAATGATGCCACCAAGCAACTCCGGCTTGGTGGCATTTTTGCATATATGTCCCAGATGAACACCCACCCAGGAGCCAACGATGCCGAACAGCAGGGACACGAGGCCGATGAGCGTGAGCGGCAAGGCCAACTGGGCGGCGTCATGATAACCGGTGACGCCCATGGAGATGCCGACGGCCAGGGCGTCGATGCTCGTTGCCACGGCCAGCAACAGCTGCGTCGACAGATGCCGCGGGTTCATCGTCCGTTCTTCCTCTGGCTGAAACGACTCCCAGATCATCTTCACGCCGATGAAGCAGAGCAGCACGAAGGCCACCCAGTGGCCGACGTTCTCGATCCTTGCAGCAAATCCCGCCACGAGCAGCCACCCCAACAGCGGCATCAGAGCCTGAAACAGACCAAACAGAAAGGACATGCGCAAGACGACGCCCCACTCCATCCGCTTCATCAGGACACCCGCCGCCATCGACACCGACAGGCAATCCATGGCCAGGCCGACAGAAAGAATCAGAATATCACTCAGGTTCATCATAGGTGCGTGCAAAGGTAAGGAAATAAAATGGAGATTCGCGCGACACGCTTGTTAATAAATAATAAATAAGACCCGCATAATGGGAATAATACGTTTAATTATTGTAACTTTGCATGAAATTTTGCAAACTAACTAAAATAACTATAAGCAAATGAACAAACCGAAGAAGACGTTGAAAGCAATAGGATTGCTGTTGTTTTCAACCATGATGCTGCCTTCGTGCTCCGACATGGACGAATACTTCGAGGTGCCTTCGTGGATAGAGGGGTCTATCTATGAGAAGCTCGAAGCCGACGGGCAGTACACGCAATTCCTGAAAGGGGCTGAGCGTGCCGGATTCAAGCCGATGCTCGACGGCAAGAGCATCCTCACCGTCATGGCGCCGACGGACGAAGCCATGACCGGCTACCTGCAGCAGACTTACGGAAAGTCGAGCATCGATGAGCTCAGCGAGGCCGACCTGCGCAAGCTCATCGGATTCCACATCCTCTACTACTCCTTCGACAAGGAGAAGCTGACCAACTTCCGTCCGCAGGAAGGCGACGGCGCCACGGAGGAGCAGAAACTGGTCAACGCCGGCCTCTACTACAAGTTCCGCACCAAGAGCCAGGACCCCATTGAGCAGGCCAACGACACGGCCGCCGTCTACCATCTGGAGCGCTATGTGCCCGTGTTCTCACCACTGATGTTCCGCACCAAGGGCATCTCGGCCAAGGACAACTACGAGTATTTCTATCCTGAGACGGGATGGAACGGCGACGACGGCTTCCAGGTGGCCAACGCCAACGTGACGGAATACACCGACATTGCCAAGAACGGATATATTTATAAGGTCGACCGCGTGCTGCGCCCCTTGGAGACCATCTACACCGAGATGCAGCAGGCTGGCAAGTACGGCAAGTTCCTGTCGTTCTATGACTCTTTCCGCAACTACCAGATTGACGAGGACCTAACGCTTGAGTACGGCAACGGACGCGACCTCTATCAGGTGGTCTTCCGCGACGGCACCACGGGCGTCAACCTGCCCCCCATCGCCAGTGAGTGGCCCGTCACCGACTATCGCCTCGTGACCGCCCTGGCCTACAATGCCTACAGCATCTTCGCCCCGACGGACAATGCCCTGCAGGACTTCTTCGATGACTATTGGAAAGTGGGCGGCTACGAGGAACTGGACAGCGTCTCCCCCACCCTCGTGTCAACCCTGCTGCGCCATTCCATCTACAGCCAGTCGATCGTGTTCCCGGAGGAAGTGGAGAAAGGCCTGATCCTGGATTCGGAAGACCAGCCCATCAAGTTCAACACCCAGGAGGTGCCGCAGTCCGACCGCATCATCTGCTCCAACGGCGTGCTCTACGGATGCTCGGTGCTGACGCCGCCCGCCATGTTCAACAGCGTCACCGGCCCTGCCTACCAGTATCAGAAGTTCAGTGCCTATCAGCACATGGTCTCTGAGTCGGGCATGCAATCGACGCTCTGCAACGATGCCGTCCGCTATATCATGCTCTACCCCGACAACGACCAGCTGGCTAACAGCATTGCACAGATCAAGGTGGTCGACAATGTGCTCGTGGCAGGTGCACAGGCGCGCAGCATGAGCAACTCGCTGAAGCAGACCTACGTCTACGCCCACGTCTCGGCTCCCATCGACGGCAACACCACGCTGCCCACCACCGGCAAGGCCGTCTTCCGGGCGCTCTCGCCTGACCAGATGCTCTACTGGTATGTCAAGGACGGCCGCATCACTAACAGCATCAAGCACAACGAGCTGCTGCGCTATGCTGCCAATACGACCACCGAGGACGATGTCTTTGTCGACTTCAATCCCCTTGACTACCGCGGCGACGTCGACGGCTGGACCAATGGCCATGCCTATGCCTACGACAGCATCCTCCTGGAGGGCAACTTCGACAACGTGAACGATTCGCGAATGGTGCGCCAGATGTATGCCCTGCGCAACGATGCCACCACCGACTTCTACGGCTGGATCAACCTGCTGAACAAGGGCGGGCTCTTTGCCACCTCGTCGCAGACCTTCAGCTTCATGGTGGAGAACTGCCTGATGTTCATCCCCGTGACGCAGGCTGTCGAGCAGGCCATCATTGCCGGGCGCATTCCCGGCGTGACGGCCGATGACGGCGCCACCGTCGGGGCCGACGACTTCTTCAGTCATGTCGAGGTCAGCGACAGCGAAGCCCTGGAATACTATGTCCGCCAGTACTTCCTGCCCGTCAGCACAGCCGAGTTCTCCAACTTCCCCTACATCGGTTGGGGCGAGAACACCGAGCAGATGGGCGGCATCATCACCATGCAGCAGTCGCAGGACGCACAGAACAACATCCTCTCCTCGCGCATGAACATCTACGACGACGGCTCGGCCATCAGCATCCAGACCACCGACCATCTCACGGGTCGCTCCTCACAGCGGGTGCGCGTCACCGCCGACTACGATTTCTTCCCCTTCGTCTACGAAGACGGTGCAGCACATTTCATTGAGGACGTCCTTTAAGCTTTAGAATGATATGAGACACAAGATACTATCAACACTCATCCTCATGTGCATCGCGGCACTCAGTGCCACGGCACAGACAGTGACCGGTACGGTCAGCGAGATGTTCGGATCGGCAAAGGAGCCGGCTATCGGCGTCAACGTCACCTTCCAGAACAGCCAGAACCGTATCGTCACCGGTGTCACCACCGACTTCAACGGTAAATATTCACTCAAGGTGCCTGCCGGCGAAAAGGGCCTGACGCTCGTCTTCTCCTACATCGGCATGAAGACACAGCGCTTCAAGTACACCGGCCAGACGACGCTCGACGTCACCATGCAGAGCGACGCCCAGCAGATCAAGGAGGTCCAGGTAACCGGTAAGCGTGGCAGCCGCAACGACATGGGCGTCACCGAGCGCCAGATGTCGTTCGCCACGCAGAAGATCAACCTCGACGAAATCAACGCCACATCGGCCGTCACGTCGATTGAGGAGACCCTGCAGGGCCACCTCGGCGGCGTCGACATCACGGCCGCCGGCGACCCTGGTGCCAAGAGCAACATCCGCATCCGTGGTACGGCCACGCTGAACTCCAATGCCGACCCGCTCATCGTCATCGACGGCGTGCCTTATAACACCACCATCGACGATTCGTTCGACTTCAACACGGCCTCGCAGGAGGACTTCGCACAGATGCTGAACCTCAACCCCAACGACATCGAGTCCATTGAGGTCTTGAAGGATGCGGCTTCTACGGCTGTCTACGGCACGGCCGGTGCCAACGGTGTGCTGCTCATCACGAAAAAGAAGGGTGCCATGGGCAAGACCAACTTCACGTTCTCGACGAAGAATACGCTGAAGGTGGAGCCTAAGTCGATGCCGATGATGAACGGCAACGAGTATGTGGCCT
>JAFTGI010000055.1 GCA_017458195.1 Prevotella sp. | reverse complement strand
CGGCACCTTTCATTCATGAGTTCCGAACGGACGTTGCAAAGGTCGGAAAAACAGCTGGAATATGCAAATACAGCAGTGTGTCAATTTGGCTTTTTGGCCAAATTGACACACCCAATGGGGGGGAAAGTTACAGCTACAGGCTGCGGCGATATTCCGTGGGGGTCATGCCGTAGCGTTCGACGAAGAGGCGGCGCAAGTTGCGGGGCGACAGCCCCACCTCGTCGGCAATGGCATTGACGGTCATCGAGGGATTGCTGGTCAGCAGGCGGCATGCCTCGGAGAGGCGGATGCCATTGATGTAAGCAGGGAACGACTGGGCACCAGTATTGTCGGTGACCAGCTTGGCAAGCACCTCGCGGCGGATGTTGAAGCGGTTGCAGATGTCGGTGCGCTGGATGTTGGCATCGGCATAGAGGCGCTCGTTGCGGATGCGGGCATCGATGGTCTGGAACAGCGAGGCATGATAGACCGCCAGCGACACGTCGGTCTGGTCAACAGGCTCCTCGGCAAGCATCTCGCAGGGAGCGGCAGCGTCGGCCTTGTCCTTCCGCCGCTGTTCTTCCACCTCCATCATCCTCACCAGGGCGTGGTTCTTCCGGCGTATGCGCTGGTTCTGCATGAAGATATAGCTGGCAAAGAACAGGATGATGAGCAGCACAGCCAGGGCGGTCAGGGCCACGAAGGTCATCATGCGACTGTGGCGCTCGGCGTCGGCACGCAGCATCTGCTGCTCCAGCTCACGCTGACGAGCCATGTGCTCGCTGGCCGCAGCCTCCTTGACGCCTTCCTCTATCTTCTTGTAAAGCATGGCCACGCTGTCGGGCTGCCCCAGGGTGGAATAGGCGCTGAAGATGTAGTTCTGGGCCTGCCTGCGGTAGAAGCGGATGTAGTCGTCGCGGTCGGCGGGTGTGGGAGGTTCGCGGTAGGTGCTGTCGTGGTATAGGGCAGGATGCTGCTCATAGTCGTCAAGGCGGTCGATGATGCGGTGGGCCAGAGGCAGCGTTTCCACATAGCGCCCCGACGACCTGAGGACTTCGACTTTGCGCTTGATGGCGATAATCTGCGCATCAAGCTCGTTGAAACGGCCATGCTGCAACTGGGCAATCACGCTGTCGAGGCGTTCCATCCCCTGCTGATGCTGCCCCATGTAGCAGAGGATGGCACCAATCTCGGCCTCGGTGCGCAGGGCCTCGGTCTCGGTGCCGAGCTGATGGCACACGTCAAGCAGCTCATGGGAGCGCTTCAGCCAGAGGAGCGTGTCTTGCTGCCGGCGTGCGGTATAGGCCAGTATTTCGAGCACGTTCTGCTGGTTGGGCAGACTGGACTTGACGCTATCGTGGAGCAGCAGGCGCTCGCCAATGACGCGTGCAGAGTCGAAGCGCTCGCCTTCACCCCACTGCATCAGCGAGTCGAGACGGCGGCTCATCTGTGTCTGGCTGTAGATGCGTGCTCGGTTCAAGTCGGCGAAAAAGGGACTGATGGCTCCAGTACGGCTGGCGGAGTCGAGGACTTGCAGTGCCCGTTCGGGCTGATAGCCATAGAGGGACATCACCTGAGCCACGACACTGGCCGAGTCGTTGGACTTGGGCCTACTCATCGGGGCCTCGCATGCAGCACTGGCAACAAGGGCCATCAGCAGAAATAGACGTAGGAATAGCTTCATTGGCTGTCGCTTTCTTAAACTGGATGCAAAGATACTATTTTTTTTGACACGACCGATTCTTTTTTTCAGAAAAGTTGCGCGGTGTTTGTGAATAATTTCGTAACTTTGCCAGCAAAAAGAGAGGAAAACGACGATGGCACTGAATATGAACAAGAACCTCAAGCTCTATTATTCTATCAAGGAGGTGGCCGAGATGTTCGGTCTGAACGAGAGCACGCTGCGCTACTGGGAGACGGAGTTCCCCTATCTGAAGCCAAAGACGAGCGGACCCAACAAGGTGCGCCAGTACTCGGAGAAGGACATCGAGCAGATTCGCCTCATCCACAACCTGGTGAAGGTGCGGGGCTTCAAGCTGGCGGCAGCGCGCAAGGTGATCAACGCCAACCGCGACGGCTCCGACCGCAAGGCCGAGGTGATGAGCCGTCTGATGGGCATCCGCGACGAGCTGCAGCTGCTGAAGCGACAGCTCGACGGGCTGCAATAGAATGAGAAATGAGGAATGAGAAATGAGAAATGAATAGTTTCAAGCACTTAGAGCTTTCTCTGCAGGTCTGTCCATTTCTCATTCCTCATTCCTCATTTCTCATTTCTCATTGATGTTCCAGTCGTCCTGGCGCTGGAACACGTTTTGTGGGGTAATCTCCTTGGCCTCTTTCTTCGTCAGCTGACGGCTCCAGGGCACGCGCTTGTCGGTGGCTGCGCCGGGACCCTCGTTCTCGAACTCCAGATAGCGGGTGGTCTGCTCGCGCTCCGTCTGCCAGTGGTGCCATCCCTCGGGGCGAATCTGCTGGGGCAGCGTGCAGTGCATGAAGAGCGTGTAGCCATAGTCGCGCCAGGGACGACCCAGGTAGACTTTCTCCACATTTTCTGCAGCTGTGACGTTGCACTTATTAAATATGTACCCGTACTTTATTTCTTTCGGCGTTGAGGCGGCAGTGATGTAGCTGTTGGCCTTACAATGGATGTGGCACTGCTCGAACCAGGCCGTCGAGGGGCCGAAGATGAAGTCGGTGGTTCCCTCGATGTAGCAGTGGTCGAAGAAAAGGCGGGTGGCCCCCATGCCAGTGTAGACGGTGTCCTGGTGACCAAGGAAGCGGCAGTTGACGAAGCGCAGGCGGTCGCCCTGTGTGTGCAGGGCCACGGCCTGGCCCAGTCGGGCGGCGTTGTTCTCGATGGTGATGTTCTTCAGCGTGATGTCGTTGGCATCCACCCGCACGGTGAACGAGCGGAACGTGCCCAGCGTGGGGCGGCTGCCCATCGCCGTCAGCTGCTGCTTCAGCTCTGCGGGCCAGAAGTTGCCGTCCATCGAGATGTTGGCGTGGTCATCGTAGGTGATGATGGTCTCGTCGCGGTCTTCGCCGCAAATCTCGATGTTCTGCAGCCACTGGGGAATGATGAGCTTCTCCTTGTAGGTGCCGCGCTTCACGTAGATGACCTTGTGGTAGTCCATGAAGGCCCGGCACACCTCGATGGCCTCGGTGACAGAGCGGAACTGCCCGGTGCCGTCGCGCGCCACGACGATAGTGTCAGGGTTGTCGTACTGGCTGGCAGCCCACGTAGCGGCCGGCAGCAGAATAAGCAGAATAGCGGTTAGTAGTTGTTTCATCGTTATTACATGATTTGTGAAATTTCCTTCAGGTTGTCGACTTCCTTGAGCTTGTCGATAATCTCCTTGACGTCTTCGCGGTCGTGGACGCGCAGGTCGATGGAGCCGTCGAAGATGCCGTCCTCGGTGGTGAACATGAGCTTGCGGATGTCGACGGAGAGCTGGTTGCTGATGACGCGGGTGACCTCGTTGACGAGTCCGCGGCGGTCGATGCCTCCGAGGCGGATGGTGGCGTCGAAGAAGAGGCGCTTGTGCATGTCCCACCTGACGTCGAGGATGCGGTTGCCATAGCCGGCCTTCAGTCGGTTGGCCACGGGGCAGGCACGCTTGTGAATCTCGATGCGGTTCTGGTTGTCGATGTAGCCCAGCACGTCGTCGCCGGGGATGGGGTGGCAGCAGTCGGGGAAGATGAACTGGCTGATGTTCTCCTCGGAGAGGTAGATGGGCTTCTTGCGATTGAACTTCTCGGGCACGATGAAGAGGTCGCGCTGCTCCTCCTCGGTGGTTTTCTTCGACTTCACGAAAGGCACATACTTGCGCCAGCCGCCACCGCTGCCCTCGTTCTTCTTCTTGTTCTTGCCCTTCAGTTCGTCGAGGTCGGCATCGCCAAGGGTGATGGTGGCATCGCCGAGCGACTGGTAGAGCTCTTCGCGGCTGCCCAGCTCGTGGAACTTCGTCAGCTGGTCGGCCACGGCGATGGTCAGCTCCAGTCCGTTCTTCGTAAGCCACTCGCCCAGCTGCTCCTCGCCCTTCTTCTGCACGTCGCGCTGTATGCGGCGCAGCATGGCCTGAATCTTCGCCTTTGCCTTGGCGGTACTGGCAAAGTTAATCCACGAGGGCTGCACGTGCTGCGACTTGCTGGTGAGAATCTCCACCTGGTCACCGCTGTTCAGGCGATGGCTCAGGGGCACCAGCTTGTGGTTGACTTTGGCGCCTATGCAGTGGGAGCCGAGGAAGGTGTGGATGGAGAAGGCGAAGTCGAGCACGGTGCAATCGGCAGGCATGGTCTTGATTTCGCCCTTTGGTGTGAAGACGAAAATCTCGCTGGCAAAGAGGTTGAGCTTGATGGCGTCGAGGAAGTCCATGGCGTCGGGCTGCGGGTCGTCGAGGATTTCCTTGATGGTGCGCAGCCACTCGTTCATCTCGCTCTCGTCCTCACTATATTCTGCGATGCCGCCGACGGCCCCACCGGGGGCGTTGCTCTCCTTGTACTTCCAGTGGGCGGCCAGACCCTGCTCAGCAATCTCGTCCATGCGTTCCGAGCGTATCTGCACCTCAATCCAGTGGCCCTGCTTCGACATGAGCGTGACGTGCAGCGCCTGGTAGCCGTTGGCCTTGGGCTTCGTCACCCAGTCGCGCAGGCGGTCAGGGTGGCGGCGATAAATCTTGGTCAGCGCGGTGTAGATCTTGAAGCAGTCGTCAACCTCGTCCTTGCGGCTCTTCGACTTGAAGATGATGCGCACGGCAAGGATGTCGTAAATCTCGTCGAAGGTGACGTGCTTGTTCTGCATCTTGTTCCAGATGGAGTACGGCGTCTTCACGCGCTCCCTGATCTCGTACTCGAAGCCCATCTCCTCGAGGGCCTTCTCGATAGGCTCGGTGAATTTCTCGAACGACTCGTGGCGCGACACCTGACTGTCCTCCAGCTGGCGCACGATGGTGGCATATTCCTCGGGATGCTCGAACTTGAAGCTCAGGTTCTCCAGCTCCGACTTAATCTTATAGAGGCCGAGACGGTGGGCCAGCGGGGCGTATATGTAGAGTGTCTCGCCGGCAATCTTGTATTGCTTGTTGGCAGGCTGCGAGGCGAGGGTGCGCATGTTGTGCAGACGGTCGGCAATCTTGATGAGGATGACACGGATGTCCTCGCTCATCGTGAGCAGCAGTTTCTTGAAGTTCTCAGCCTGCGCCGAAGCCTGCTCGCCGAAGATGCCGCCGCTGATCTTGGTCAGGCCGTCGACAATCTGCGCGATCTTGGGGCCGAACATATTCTCGATATCCTCGACAGTGTAGTCGGTGTCCTCCACCACGTCGTGGAGCAGCGCCGAACAGATGCTGGTGGAGCCCAGGCCAATCTCGGAGCAGACAATCTGCGCCACGGCGATGGGGTGCATGATATAAGGCTCGCCCGACAGCCGGCGCACGCCCTTGTGGGCCTGGCGGGCAAAGTTGAAGGCTTTAGTAATGAGGTCCACCTTCTTGCGGTGGCGCGATTTCAGGTAGTCACCAATCAGGCGCTCATAGGCCTCGCTAATCATCTTGTCATCGGCAGCTTCACGCTTCATCATTTCATCTTCTGTCATCTTCGTCGTTCCTTTCTTATCACTTTTCACTCATCACTTTTCACTTATCACTCCTATCACTTCACTCTGATGCTCTGGCCGACGCGGATGTTGTCGCCCCGCAAGCCGTTGAGCTTCTTAATCTTGGCCACGGTGGTATGGTTGCGGCGAGCGATGGCCCCGAGGGTGTCGCCCCGCTTCACGGCCACGTGCACAGCCTTGGCGGTCTGTGTGCGCTTAGTGCGCGAGTTGCGCTTGATAGTGGTCTGCTTGGGGGCAGCAGCCACACGCTCCTCAATCTCCACCTCGTCGCGCTTCATCACCTGCTGTCCCGAGAGGGCATAGATGGAGTCCTCCATGTCGATGAAGCGGGCCACGTCGCCCACGGGCAGTCGCAGAGGCGAAAGCTCGGTAAAGCCCGGCACGACGTCGCGGCGGTAGACGGGATTGAGCGAACGGACCATATCGACGTCGAGGTTGCAGGCCTGTGCCAACTGCTGGAAGGTGATGTTGCGGCTCACCATCACGGTGTCGGTCTTGGTAGGCAGCTTGCTCGTCATGGGGCAGATGCCATGCTCGCAGTAGTAGGTCATGGCATAGTTGGCGGCGATGAAGGCGGGCACGTAGCCACGCGTCTCCTTGGGCAGATAGGGGTAGATGGCCCAGTAGTCGCGCTTGCCGCCAGAACGGCGAATGGCCCGGTTGATGTTCTCCGGCCCGCAGTTATAGGCGGCGATGACCAGGTTCCAGTCGCCGAAGATGTTATAGAGGTCGCGCAGGTAGCGTGCCGCCGCCATCGACGACTTCACGGGGTCGCGGCGGTCGTCCCTGAGCGAGGTCACCTCCAGGCCGTAAGCCTTGCCCGTGGCGAGCATGAACTGCCACAGTCCGGTGGCCCCAACACGCGAGACGGCCGTGGGGTTAAGTGCCGACTCGATGATGGGCAGGTACTTCAGCTCTAAGGGCAGCTGGTAGGTGTCGAGCGCCTGCTCGAAGATGGGCATATAGAAATTGGCGGCACCCAGCATGTAGCTCACCTGCCGGCGCAGCCGCACCATGTAGCGGTCGATGCACGAGCGCACCACCTCGTTATAGGGCATCTCCATCACCGTGGGCATGCGGCGCAGGCGGTCAACGTACACCTCGCGGTCGAACTGCGGGTTCTCGCTGAGCATGGTGCAGCCATTGTCGGTGGAGAGATAGGTCTTCGACATATACTGGCTCATCAGACTGTCGAGGTTGGCGTCGGTGAGCGCCTCGGGGAAGTCGAACTCCTCCTTGCGGCCCTCCTCGTCAATCACCTCAATCTCGTCCTCCTCATCTTCCAGGTCAGTCACTTCAATTTGTGCCATCAGCCCCATGGGCAGCATGGCCATCATCATTAATATCGTTTTCTTCATCATCATCCGTAGGTTTTATGTTTTATGTGTGTTCAGAATTCTATACAGCAGTTCACGCCCAGCGACGTGGCCAGCAGCGGATTCAGCGACGCCCTTCCGTTGCCGATGACGGCAGGCCGCACCTTCAGCGAGAGGTCCTTCGAAAGGTCGAAGGCCGAGAGCTCTGCATCCACGTAGGCATCGATGACGGAGACGGCATAGACGCCCACCATGACGAAGAAGCTCAGGTCGCGCCAGCGGCGATAGCGGTCCTTGCGCTTCTTGAAGATGGTCTTGTAGCGGTCCTCGTTGGCCGGTGTAATCTG
>JAFTGI010000054.1 GCA_017458195.1 Prevotella sp. | reverse complement strand
CTTTCAACTGTAATGAAAGTTGTGTGACGAAGAGTCGTTGCTTTCAGCTCTTGTGTGAAATGTTTCACCCATACGCGGTTGACGGGAGTTGGCGGTTATGCATTGTCAATTATCCATTGTCAATTTAGCGAAGCTATTCAGGTGGTTATTGCGGCGGGGTCCCACCTCTTCCCATTCCGAACAGAGAAGTTAAGCCTGCCTGCGCCGATGGTACTGCAATGCAATGCGGGAGAGTAGGAGGCCGCCATCTTTTTTAAGTGAGAAGCCCTGACTTGGCAGTAAGCTGAGTCAGGGCTTTCTTCGTTTATTTAGTAATATTCTGGTTCTGTGATTAGTTGATTCTGATTTGTCCGCCGTGCGGGTCGATGTCAACCAATGTGACGCCATTCTTTGTGTAGGGTTTTAGCTTGTGGCGGTCTTGAGTGATTCGTTTAGGTCTGTCGCTGATTTGCAAGGTCAGCGGGACATTGAAAATGTGGGGATCGAGCGTTGTGCTGACATTGACGAGCGTGGTGTGGCCGCGACGGCTGACGGTGAGCTTGACGTCGTCGCGCTCACGAACGTAGGCCGCCACCTCGCAGAAGGGAGCTACCCAGACGTGCTCCAGCCGTGTGGTGATATAGTCGAAGTGGGACCAGAGCACCTGCGGGTCAGGGAAGTGGTCGTAGCCCGTGGCGATGCCATGTGTCATGCCGATGCCCCATTCGCCGCGCTCGATGAGCCCTTCGACCCACTGACTAAGCCAGGCTGAGTCGCGCTTGGCGCCGATGCTGATCTGAAAGAGCCTGCTGCCGACGCGGTCGTGCTCGCAGAAGCTGATGGTGGCCGAGTCGCGGCCATTGCCTGGATAGACGTAGGAGCGGGGGAAGTGGCCCGTCTCGCAGAAGATGACGGTGTCGTTGTGCTGCACCTCGTAGCGCAGCTGCTCGGGAGTCAGTTTCGTCACCTTCTTGTGCTCCCATCCGTGGCTGGTGATCTCCTGTCCGCCCTCAGCCATCTCGCGGAGCATGGCCCACGTCATGCAGGGCGTGCCGCTGATGCCCATGGCCCGGTCCTGACTGCTGTGGACGATGCCGCCCACCTTAGAGCCGATGACGGCAAAGGTGGCGCGCAGTCCACGCTTGCGCAGTTCGGGGTAGGCGAGGGTGTACTGGTCGAGCAGGCCGTCGTCGAACGTATAGCTGACGGCTGCCTGCCGTCCGCCCTGAAAGCGGGCCACGCTGACCTCCGGCTGTGCCTGCAATGATGCTGTGGTCAGCAGCAGACTACTGATTAGCAACCAGGAACTTATGACCTTCATTGATATAGATACCGCTTGCTGTTGGCAAATGACTGTATGAGCGACCCTGCAGGTCGTAATAGTGCTGATTGGCGGAGGAACTGCCGCCTGCGCCCTGCTGGCGGATGGCGTTGACGGCTATGGGCGAGGCGTCGCTGACCATCACCTTCGTGATGAAGACGCCGCCGCCGATGATGCAGAAGTACATGTCCTGCGGCTCAGTGAACGTGTCGCGATACCACCACACGTTCTTCTGCTGCTTATAGGAAGCCACGCCGCCCTGAATGCAGTCGAGATACTGCTCGTACATCGTGTCATAGGTGACGCCGCGCTCGGCCGACGACTTGGCCGTGACCGACTCGATGGTGATATACTGGCCGGGTTTTACCTTCGGCACGATGAGATAGATGCCGCCGGCGTAGAGACCGATGTTCTTTCCGGGGTTGATCGTGGCACGGTTGGCGTTGGCCTTGAAGAAAAGACCCTCAGTCTCAGGAAACTTGTAGCCCGTGGAGGTCTGCAACTCGGTCGGCGTCTGCCAGGAGCCGCTGTAGCGATAGCCCCACTGGCTGAGCGCGGCCCAGCTGTCGTCAGCCTCGAGCTTTGACTTCGACTCGTCGCTCCAGGGCCGGGTGAAGTCCCATGAGCGTTCAGCCTGCACCTCGATGTCGGTGTTCGAGTCGGTTTTGGGCTTTTGGATGTCGAGCGCCTGTCCGCTGACGAGCTGCAGCTCGATGAGCTTGTTGTACATCCGTCGGCCCAGATACTCCGTCCAGGCGGCGTCGAAGTGGAGGTTGTCAGAGCGCAGCCCGGCGTCGCTCATGTCGATGTAATAGACATTCTCCACGTCCTTGGCCACCTGCAGCTGGGCTTTCTCGACCGTCGCATTATACTGTGTCGAACTGTGCGAGATGGTGCCGAAGATGAAGGGCAGCGTCAGGTCGGCCTCGTCGCCAGTGACGTCATAGATGGCCTGGCGCAGGTAGCTGATCAGCGTCTTGAAGTTGACGTAGTAGCGGTCGGCGGCGTTGCGGTCGCTCTCGCCCTGATGCCACATGATGGCCTTCACGTCGTAGCCCTGTGCAATCTGGCTGAGCGTCGTCGCGGCAAGGTCGCGGAACCCCTCAGTCAGGCTCTTGGCCAGCGAGTTGTTGTTCTTATAGGCTTCCTGGGTGATGTCCTGTCCGCGATAGGCGTTGTGCTCCTTCAGCCACTCGGCGTCAGCATACCAGACGGGCAGCTTTGCAGCCGTCACATCCGGGGCGATGGCCGTGCCGCCGTAGGTACATTTCACGGCATAGAAGTCGCGCCCGAGGGCCTGCTCGAGATAGTAGTTGGTGACGTCGCAGAAGGCCCACCGGCCGCCGGGCTCGAAGGTGCGCTGGCTGAACAGGCCCGTCGACGAAGACGTCACGTTGGCAAAGTGCAGATAGCGATAGCCGTTGTCGAGATAGTCCGGCAGTTCCGTGTTGTAGACGCGGCCGTCGGCATTCGACTGACCGGCGGTGATGAAGACAGGCGCCTTGGCTTCGTCAGCCATGGCCGTCAGCGTCATGATGCTCATGGCAATCAGTGAAAGGATTCGTTTCATGGCGTTTTGTCGTTTATTATTTAATCTGTTGCAAAGTTAAGCATTTTTTACGAACCGACACCCGCAAATACCTGACGAAGAACTTCACTTTTTGCTACTTTGTCCGTTCGTTGAACGGAATAATAAGAATGTGGATGATTTCAAACGACCGTGGATAGGCTTTTTAGTACTTTTGCAGCATGAAATCGCAAAACAATCTATATATGAGACAGTTGATCACTTCACTTCTGACTATTTTCACCTTGGGAACGGCAGGTCAGACCACCGTCAACATCAATGGTACGTGGAAGTTCTTCTACGCCAAGGATGCAGAGACGGCTGATGCCCTGGTGGGGCGTGCCTTCTATCAATCCGACTTCGACGCCTCAGGCTTCGACGACATTCAGGTGCCCTCGAACTGGGCCGTGCTGGGCTACGAGGAGCCCGTCTATCGCGGATTCCCCGACGACAAGGCCAGCGAAGGCCTCTATATCAGGCACTTCACGCTGCCCGCCACGTTTGCAAAGAAACGCGTGACGCTCCACTTCGGCGGTGTCTGGGCGTCGGCTGAGGTGTGGCTCAACGGGCAGTGGATAGGACGCCATGACAGCGGCTACACCTCATTTTCGTTCGACGTGACGGGCAGAACGCATGCCGGCAAGGACAATACTTTGGCGGTGCGCGTGCGCCAGGTGTGTCCGGGCTATAAGACCGACACCTACGACGACTGGACGCTGGGCGGCATCTATCGCGACGTGACGCTCGAGGCCCGTCCGCAGCACCGCTGGATTGACCGCGTGACCGCAACAACCGAATTCGACGATCACTATCGCGATGCCACCCTGCAACTGAAAATCATGGTGGCTGATAACCATAAGAACACCCTGCCCGGCAACTATCGGAGTCCGGGCGAGCCCTATCGACTGCACGTCATGCTGACAGATGCGGACGGCCACCATGTCAGCGATAAGACCTACGATTGTCCGTCGCACACGGCCAATTACCGCGAACAGCTACAGACGCTGACTGTCAGGGATGCCCGGAAGTGGACTGCCGAAACACCTTATTTATACACGCTGCGCGTAGAACTGATAGAGGCCGACACCGTAGCCCAGACCCACCAGGAGCGCATCGGCCTGCGCAAGATTGAAACGACCGACGGGGTGCTGCGCCTGAACGGGCAGCCCATCAAGTTGCGCGGGGTGAACCGTCACGACGAGTGGCCCACTGCAGGTCGTGCCACAACCCGCGAACACTGGCTGAATGACCTGACACTGATGAAGCAGGCCAACATCAACTATATCCGCGCTGCTCACTATCAGCATGCCAAGGGCTTCATTGAAATGTGCGACTCCATTGGCATGTACGTCGGCGAGGAGGTGTCGCTCGGTGGTGCAGGAACGCGAATGTTCGACCCCTCGTTTGTCGCCCCCGTGAAGCTCCGGGTCTATGAGACCGTTACCCGCGACCGCAATAACCCGTCGGTTATCTATTGGTCGGTGGGCAACGAAGATCCCCTGACCGACCTGCATCTGCAGGCCGTGAAAACCGTCAAGGCCCTCGACCCCACGCGTCCTGTCTGTCTTCCTTGGGATGCTGACGAGGCTTTGCCTGACGACGTGGACATACTGGCACCCCACTATTGGACGGCGGCCCAATACGACTCAATAGCTTCTCAGAGCCGACGCCCCATCATCACCACTGAGTATGTGCATGCCTACGGCGAGATGCGTTTTGGCGGCCTTGAAGACTGCTGGAATGCACTGACCCGCCATCCTGCAGGGGCAGGTGGGGCCGTGTGGATGTGGGCCGACCAGGGCATCCGCACCCCTACGCCCAAAGACGTACTGAAGTATAAGAACATCGAGAAAGACAGTCTCTACCTCCGGCTCGACGGCGCTGGCTGGGACGGCATTACCGACAGCTACCGCCACCCGACGCGCGACTACGAGGAGGTTAAGTCGGTCTATTGTCCGGTGCAGCCGATGGCCTTCAGCCAGTCATCACTCAGCACACTTACCATTCCCTTCTATAACGGCTATGATTTTCTTGATACTGAGGCTATTACCATTGACTACAAGGTTATGGTCGACGGGAAACAGACGGCAAAGGGCTCGGGCAGTATCCACGCCCAGCCGCATGCAACTGACAACCTGCATATAGACAAGACTGGCATCAAGAAACTCACTCCCGGACAGACAGCATACGTCCAGCTATTTATCCGCGATGCCAGCGGACATGAGCTGGGGCGCAAGAGCATCCTCCTGGGCCATGAACCCCTGGCAGTGTCGGGCAAGTCGGCCCGCCAGTGGAACTTTGACGAGCATACGGGTCTGCCTGTCGGTTTCCGCCCTGCCTTCTGGCATCAGTTGAATGAGGGCGACCAGATCATCCGCGGGCGCATCAGCGGCGAGAAATACAAGACGCAGCTCCGTTCCATGACCACTGAGGAAGGCCCTACAGGCAGGGTTGTCAAGACCGAAGCCACCTACGTGGTGAACGACAGCAACCGCGTCGATGCCTCCTACCGGTTCACCGTCGGAGCCGACGGCACCCTCGACGTGGCCTATGAAATGACGCCCCACGTCACGGCCAAGTATCTGCCTGTCATAGGTCTCGCCATTAAGGCAAAGCCCCGCGAATGGCTTGGACTGGGTCCTCAGGATGCGTATCCCAACAAAAAGGCTGCCCCCATCCTGGGCCTCTACGATGCCCGCCAGTGGAGCGGCACCCGGGCTGCTCGCTGGCTTGAGACCACCGACGGGCTGCGTATAACCCCGACCCCTCAGGTGGGCGACTATGCCTACATCGACCGCGACGCTGCTGACAGCGAATATCTCCGCATCCTCTCTCACGTGTTAGGGCGCAGCGAGAAAGGCCGACTCAACGACCAACGCTATCAGATTGTCAGCGGCCGCACCTACAAGGGGCACTTCCGTGTCCAGCGGCCCTGAAGATAATAATACGTTTTTTTATAAATAGAAAACTAATAGAAAGGAGAACATCAACGATGAAGAAACTTACCACACTCCTCACGCTCCTGCTGTTCATGGGAGCAGCCCAGGCACAGCAGTCAGGCGAACGGGCCCTCTGGGGCTCCATCAACGGGCGCAGCAATGCTACAGCCAACACCTATGCGGCCTACAACAACTATATTCTGCTCTCATGGCGCATGCTGCCGGGTGACGACGAGAACACCGCCTTCGACATTTATCGCTCGGCTGACGGGGGCACCGAGATGTTGCTCACCTACAGTGGCGTCAAGGGCAAGACCTGCTATCAGGACAAGACGGCCAACCGCCAGAAGACCAACACCTACAGGCTGACACCGCGAGGACAGAAAAACGTTACGCTCGCCACCTACACCATGACAGCCGACCAGGCGTCGCAGGGGCTGCCCTACGTTGAGATTCCCTTGAAGGACACCAAGGATGTGTGCGACCGCGACACCATCTGGTATGAGGCCAATGATGTCAGCGTCGGCGACCTCGACGGCGACGGCGTCTATGAAATTGTGGTGAAACGCTTGCTTACCCACGGCAAGCCGGACCGCTCGGTCGTCTATGAAGGCACGTCAGCCACTGAGTCGCCCCGCTATGTGCGCCACACAGTGCTCTACGAGGCCTACAAGTTTGACGGCACCTTCCTCTGGCGTGTCTGCTCCGGGCCGAACATCATGCTGGGCAACAGCTCCTCGTTTGCCATTGCCGACTTTGACGGCGACGGCCGGGCTGAAATGGCCATCAAGACCGGCGAAGGCACCATCTTTGGCGACGGTCAGGAGATTGGCGACACCGACGGTGACGGAAAGACCGACTACCGCAAGGACGACAAGCACTACATCGAGGCCGGCCCCGAATTCTTCAGTATCGTTGACGGGCTGACCGGCAGGGAACTTGCCCGTGCCGACTACATTGCCCGAGGCTCCAGTGAGGAGTGGGGCGACAACTATTTCAAGCGGGCTTCCTCGCTGCGCGTGGCCGTGGGATGCTTCGACGGCGTGCTGCCATCGGTTGTCCTGGGGCGTGGCGTCTATGCAAAGTCCGTGCTTGAGGCTTGGGACTATCGCGACGGTCAGCTCACCCGCCGCTGGCACTTTGACTCTGAGGACGGCGGACGTGGCAAGGACGGCAAGGGCAACAACCGCTACGGTGCTCAGGGCTTCCATTCGCTCTCGGTCGGCGACGTCGATGGCGACGGTTTCGACGAGGTGGTCTATGGCTCCATGACGGTCGACCACGATGGCCAGGGCCTCTACACCAGTGAATATGGTCATGGCGATGCCCTTCACTTGGGCAAGTTCGACCCACAGCGCGAGGGGCTGCAGATCTGGTCGTGTCAGGAGTTCGGCAAGACCGAGGCCGTGCTGCGCGACGCCCGCGACGGCTCGACCATCTGGGCCAGTACCGCTGCCGACGACAACGACACGGGCCGCGCCCTCGTGGCCGACATCGATCCCGACTCTCCGGGCTGTGAAGTATGGTGGTACAAGAGCACGGCTCACAGCATCGACGGCCGCGACCTGGGCTACACGCCCACTTCCTGCAACATGGCCATCTGGTTTGGCTCAGGGCTCAACCGCCAGCTGTTCAATGAGGCGAGCGTTCACCAGCAGCACGACAACAGCCGCATCTTCACCATCAGCCGCTACGACGCCATCCGCGTCAACGGCACCAAGGCCAATCCGTCGTGGTATGGCGACATCCTCGGTGACTGGCGCGAAGAAATCATCATGCCCGACTCGACCCGTACGAAGAACCTGAAAGTATTCACGACGTGGTTCCCCACCGACCACAAGTTTCATTGGCTCATGACCGACCACGTCTACCAGATGAGTGCCCTCAACCAGAACGTAGGCTACAACATGCCGACCCAGCTGGGCTACTACTTGGGCAGCGACCTTAAAAATGACAGCGAAGCCTGGGCCAACGGCATTGACGATCTTGTCACGACGTCAGTCAACCATACGAACCTGGATTCTGAACATTATTATGACCTGCAGGGCCGCGCCATTAAAAATGGTCAATGGTCCGCTCGGCCGAAGGACGCTTGCAAGGCAAGAATGGTCCATGGTCAATTGAGAAAGGGCATCTACATCAAGAACGGCCGCAAGTACATGTTCTGACCCTGCCCGGCTATCTGTTCTCGTAGAACTGCCGCATCACTTCCCAAGCCCGTTTGCGCCTTCCTTCATCAGAGATGAGCCCCTTGCGGTTCCAGCCTTTCTGGTTGAGAGGGTGCAGACGGGTGGGGGAGCGGAAGTCGAAAAGCAACCATGGCGATATGCCGCACAAGTTGGGAATGAGCGAGAACATCGTGAGATTGTCGCGATAAAGCTGCTCCTGATATTCTTCGCTCCAGCTGCTGGACACGTCGGCCGGCCCATGCTGACCATAGAGAGCCTCACCGCCGAACTCCGAGATGAACAGCGGTTTGCCTTCTGCAACCTGCCAGACGCAATCCTCCGGGCGGCGCGACCATCTCGAGTACCACCCCATGTAGCGATTGATGCCGACGACGTCAAGCTGACTGACCATCTCGTCGTCGAGCGTGAAGATGCCCGTCTTGGCATCAAAAGCGACGGTGTTGAACGCAGCGCAGTAGAGGCGCGTCGTGTCAATCTCCCTGCCCGTTCGGAGCAATTCCGTAAGGAAAGAGTTGCGGGCTTCTGATTGCGTAGTCTCGTTGGCCACGCTCCAAAAGCAGTCGCCACAGCGGTTGTAGTCGCGGCGGATGGTCTCGCGCAGCATGGTCTTCGCCTTCTCCAAAGTAGTTTTGTTTTCAAAGTCGATGCTCTGCCAGACGGGTATCTCCTGCCAGATCATAAGTCCCTGTCGTTCAGCCTCTCTGACGATATGCTCGTTCTGCTGGTAGTGGGCCAGCCGCACCATGTTGCAGCCCAAGGCTTTAGCTTCACTGACGAGGTAGCGGGCATCGACCTCGCTGAAGGCCCGTCGTCCGCCGTCCTGCGGAATTTCTTCATGAAACGAGATACTTTTCAGGAAGATGGGCTCGCCGTTGAGCAGCACCTGCGTGCCGCGTGTTTTGATGTTGCGGAATCCGATGGCATCGTGGATGGTGTCGCCGTCGAGCACCAACTGCACATCGTAAAGCTTAGGCTGACCTGGCGACCACCGTTGAATGCGTTTCACCTTGAAACCGGTCGTGGCCATGCCCGCGGTGTCTGTGTGTAGCGTAATGGTCTTCCTCAGTTCGGGAATGCTGAGTGTCAGCACGCGCTCTACGGCCTCCGAGAGCCGGACTGACGCGTGGACGACGTCGGGCTGATGGCGGTCGAGCTGAATCCTGTATTCGCCGACGAAGGTCTTAGGCGTCGTGACCAGAAGCACGTCGCGGGTAATTCCGCCGTAGTTCCACCAGTCGAACGTCATGGCCGGAATGGCGTCCACGTTGCGACGATTGTTCACCTGCACCACCAGGAAGTTTTCTTCTTTCAACTGATCAGTCACCTCAACCTGGAAGCCAGTGAACGCCCCCTCATGCCGGCCCACCTCCCTGCCGTTCAGGTAGACCATGCAGCGGTTGCTCACGCCAGTGAAGACGAGGAAGTACCTCTTCTCGTCTCTGCTTTTCTCAATTTTCAGGTTTTTCCCATACCACACCGTGCCCTCATAGTATTTCAGTTCATTCATCTGCGAGTTCCAGTCGCCGGGCACATTCAGGCGCGGCCCGCCTTCAAAGGCATACTCGTAGAAGTCGTTCTTGCCGCGAGCCTTCTTGTTTTCGTAATATTTCTTCTTGATGCCACGGTCGTAGGGGTCGACGACGACCTCCCACTTACCGTTAAGCAGTTCATACTGGCGACCATACACATTGGTGATATAGTCACGCTGGGCCATGACTTCTGCGGTGAATAGCCCCGTCAGCAGCAGGGCGGTTGAAACAATTCTTCTCATGCCTTAATTCTCTTTTTGTAGTTTATTGCGCAAAAATAGGTCATTTCTGCTTCTTAAAACTCCGTTATCATGCACTTTTGTATGTTATCATACGAAAAAAAAGGAGCGGGAACGTCGTGAGTTATAATTATTTTCGCTAACTTTGCACCATTATGACACGATTACTAACTATCCTGCTGACCATCTTCACGCTTTTGCCCTTGAACGCAAAGGACGAAATCCTCAGTCTCAAGCTGTCGAGCCAGAACGGACTGCCCGACAACAGCGTCAGATACATTGAGCAGTTGCCCTCGGGCGAACTGCTCCTCATGACGCACTATGATGCCTATAGCTACGACGGCTACAGCTACCGCCTGCCGCGTTGTGACCGACCGTGAGGGCCGCATCTGGGTGTCGCTCAACGGCTTCGGCCTCTACGTCTATAATCCTGCAACAAGCCAGCTGCGCCATATTGCCAAGGGCGACGGCAGCGGACTGATAGACACCGACAATCTGGTCTACATGATGCTCGACCGCGACGACAACGTCTGGCTGGCCTGCGAGCACTACGGGCTTGTCTGCCTGAAGACGGCCGCCCAGGGCTACGACGTCGTCCGTCCCTTTCCTGGCAGCGGTGGCGGGGCGTCGGCCGAGGTGCGCATGATGAGCCGCCTGAGCGACGGCCGCATCATCGTGGCCAACAATGCGGGCGCGGTGATGCAGGCCGACAGCCTGCTGCAGCACATCGTGAGCCTGCCTACCGACGGCGAGAACTACATCTCGGCCTGTCTCGACCGGCAGGGACGCCTCTGGCTGGGCTCGCGCATCAACGGCGTCAACGTCGGCGGGCGCCATTACGGCGAGGGGCGCACCGACTGTATCCTGTCGGGCCGCGACGGGCAGATGTGGACATGCGGCCTCGAGCGACACGTCTCAATCATGACGCTCGGCAGCGACGGGCAGTTCAGTGAACAGCAGCTGCTGGCCGACGTGCCCAAGCTGAATCCGCGAATGCTCATTGAGAATCATCGCGGCGACATCTGGGTGGCCTCAGAGCAGGGCCTATACGTCATCGCTCCCACGCCCCCCTACGCAGCGACGAAAGTCAGCGACGAGCCCGCACGCTGCGTGTTTGAGGACAGCCGCCGCTGTCTTTGGGTCGGCACGCTGACCCGTGGGGTGCTCAGGGCCGACAATGCCGACGGGCGGCCGGAAACCTTCAGCCGTATGACCCGCACCAGCGCACTGGCGGGCGACGCTGTCCAGATGATAGCGGAGGACGGACACCACAACATCTGCATCGCCACGCAGACGGGATGCTCAGTCATTGAAAGCGGCACACAGCGCATCCGCAACCTCTACATCTCCGACCAGCAGCTGCGCAACTTCTACGAGGAAAACAGCGTGGCCCGGCTGGCCGACGGGCGGCTGGCGCTTGGCACGCTCGACGGCATCGTCGTCCTGGATGATGCAATGCCCGAGAAGAACGCCGCCGCTGCCCACACCGCTCAGCTGACCAACATCTTCATCAACGGCGTCTCGATTTTTGAGAACGACGACCTGAGCCTGCAGGACGGCCGTCTGCGTCTCAGCCATCAGCAGAACTCGCTCACCTTTCAGACCTCAAACTTCGACTACGCCAATGTGGGGCAGACCGACTATGCCTTCTGGCTGGAGGGCTACGACACGGGTTGGAACGAACCGCAACGGCACAACCAGACCAGCTATAAGAACCTGGCCCCCGGCCGCTATACACTCCACGTCAGGGCCCGTGAGACGGGCGGCAACTGGGGCGAGGAGAGCACGCTGGCGGTCGACGTCCGTCCGCCCCTGTGGGCCACGTGGTGGGCCTATCTCCTTTATTTGTTGCTGGCCGTCGTCATAGCCTACACGCTCTATCGCCATCTGCGCTATCTCTTCCGGCTGCGTCAGTCGGTGGCCGTCGAGAAGCAGCTGACGGAGTATAAGCTGAAGTTCTTCACCAACATCAGCCATGAATTCCGCACGCCGCTGACGCTCATCCAAGGGTCGATGGACAAGCTGCGCCAGCTGCCCGACGCGCCCGCCTCGGCACGTCAGCCGCTGAGCGCCATGCAGCGCAACGTCGACCGCCTGCTGCGCCTCATCAACCAGCTGCTCGAGTTCCGGCGCATGCAGAACAACAAGCTCCAGCTGGCGCTTGAGGAGACCGACATCGTCAGCTTTGTCTACAACATCACCCAGACATTCCACGACACCGCCGACCAGCAGCGCATCGCCCTCAGCTTCGTGCCGGCCATGAAGTCGCTCAACATCTATGCCGACCGCGGATTCGTCGACAAGGCCGTCTACAACCTCTTGTCGAATGCTTTCAAATACACCCCCGCCGGCGGCAGCGTCACCGTGCGCGTCAGGACGGTCGGCGAACAGGTGGCCGTCAGCGTCGAGGACACCGGCATCGGCGTGCCTGAGGAGATGCGGCAGAAAATCTTCGACCGCTTCCAGCGCGGACAGATAGGGCGCGACAGCCTCGGCATCGGGCTCGACCTGACCGCCGAGCTCATCCGCACCCATCACGGCACGATTGCATGTGAGCCCCGCGACGGCGGCGGCAGCATCTTCACCATCACCCTGCCCGTAGCCAAGGAGGTCTATGCGCCAGGCGACTTCATCTCAGACAATGCCCCCCGCCACGAAGACAGCCTGACCGACCGGCGTCAGGGATTCACTGAGGCCGTGCGCGAGGCTCAGGTGGAACCCATGAACGACCACCGCGTGCTCATCGTCGAGGACGACGCGGAGATCCGTGCTTTCCTCAGCCACGAGCTGGGCCGCTACTTCCAGGTGGACGTTGCCTGCGACGGGCAAGAAGCACTGGAAAAAATTGAAAATGGAAAATTGAAAATGGAAGATGGCCCTGCGGATGAGAATAATCAATCTTCAATCTTCAATTATCAATTAATCATTACCGATGTGATGATGCCGCGCATGGACGGCTACGAACTGCTGCGCCACATCCGCCAGCAGACGGCCACGAGCCATCTGCCCGTCGTGCTGCTGACGGCCCTTGATGCCGATCAGCAGCAGTTGCGAGGCCTTGATGCAGGCGCCGATGCCTACATCACCAAGCCGTTCAGCATGCAACTGCTGCTCCTGCAGTGCCGCAACCTGCTGCAGCGCGCCGACCGCATGCGTCATGTCTACGCAGTCCAGCCGGATGACGCGCCCGCCAAGGCTGCAGCACCAAAGGTGGTCACCGACGAGCGCGACCACAAGCTGCTGGCACAGCTCGACATGTGGGTCAGTTCACATCTGGCTTCGCCGGAGCTTTCCGTCGACAAGTTTGCTGAGGAGATGGGCTATGGCCGCACGTCGTTCTATGCCAAGCTGAAGGCGCTCACCGGGCAGACCCCTAACGAATACATCAAGGAGCACCGCCTGCAGCGGGCCGCCGAGCTGTTGCGCGACGACCGCGTCACCGTGGCCGAGGTGGCCTATCAGGTGGGCATGGGCACGCCGCAGTATCTCTCCACCGTCTTCAAAAAACGTTTCGGTATCACCCCAAGTCAATACCAGAAGGGGGAAAGAACGGACCAATCCGAATAACTGATTGAAATCAAGCTGTCCTTCTCTGTCGGAGAAGCGGTCCTTCTCAAGTCAAGAAGCGGTCCTTCTCAAGACAAGAAACGGTGCTTCTCGGAACCAATATAGGGGTATATTGGTTCCGAAAAGCACCATTTTGTGCCCAGTGAGTGTATTAAAGAGGGACTATCAAGTTCCGGTTAGAATTCTTCTTCACCTTCCTCCTCGTCGTCCCAAATGCTGCGAGGCATGATGCGCGAGAGTGACTCGTCGCCTCCAGCCGTCTCGTCGAACAGCTGATCTGCCGAACCGGCCATCAATGCGTTGGCGTATTTGATTTGCAGGCACTCTGTCGTGGGCATTTCATATCTTTTCTTCATAGCAGTTTGTTCCTTTCTTGTTCGTTTTTGTTTGTGGTTTTACTTGACAAGCATCTTCTGCCCGTTCTTGATATAGATGCCTCGCTCTGTAGGCGACGCCACGCGGAGGCCACCGAGCGTGTACCAGCCGTTGTCGGTCGTTACGCTTTCCTTGACGCTGCTGATGCCGGTCGTCTCGTCGCGGTCGATGGCGTAGAAGGCGCGGGCTGAGGCTGACGTCGATCCGTCGTAGCTGACCGTTATCTTGGTGATGTAGAGACCACGATTGGGCTGGAACTCATAGCTGCCGAAGGCGTTGATGGTGAACACGTTGTCGACTTCATCTTGGTCTCGGGCGCTGGTTGTAACGGCATTCTCATCCTCGCAAGTCACATAAGCAGCATTGCCGTTGCTGCTCGACTTGGTGCTGATGGTCACGGTGCTGCCTGCCTTAAGGTCGGGAATGACGACGAAGAACTTATTTCCAGCAAGATAGAAACGGTTGGTGCTGCGATTGTCGATGCCAAGGCGGTTGGCATTGCCGCGGAAGAACAGTCCCTCCAGTTCAGCAATTTTTTCGCCGTTGGCCTTCAGTTCCTCGGTCGTGGTGGCGACGTTGTACATGTAGCGCCACCCGGCATCGGCATCACCTGCATTGGTTGTCCATGAGGTTGCGGCCTCGCGCTCCACTTCCAGATTGGCAATGGTGGCATCGCTCCATATCTTCTTGGCTGTGAAGTCCCACTCGCGGTTGTCTGCGCTCTCGTCGGTGATGCTCAGATAGGCCTTGCCCTTCGTGATGGTGCCTGTGCCGCTTGACTTGTAGAAGCCTACGCCCTGCTCCTTGTTGGCAAAGATATAGTTAATCTTGCCATCAGCTTTAGCGGGTACGGTCATGTCGGCCGTCACGGCCACGAGCAGGTTGTCCTCAGTGTAGCTGCACTCCGTGTCGGTAGGCTCAAGGGTATAGGTGTCGGCAACTCCCTCAAGGATAACGCCCACGCCGGCAGGGATGACATTATACTCGGTGAATGTCACCTTGCCGTCGGCTACAGCCGATACACCGTAGGCCTTAACACCTTCGGGAATAGACAAAGTGCCGACGGTGTTGTTGCCGAAGGTGGCATATCCGGCATCGGTGATGGTCACGTCAACGCTGGTGGCAGCCGTCGGTGTGAAGGCAAAACCGTAGAAGTTGATGCCACCCGAGGTGACGACCGTGATATCGCCGGCAGCAGGCACGTCAACGCTGACGATGGGGAAACACTTGGCATTGTTGGATGTCAGGTTGAATGCCGCGGCATCTTTTACAACGTCGCTATAGAGATCGGTGCCACTCTGTGTCAGCGTAATGGTACGCGTTTCATCAGTGCCATTGGCATTCCTCACATACACATTGAGCTTGCCGGCACTTGGCACCGTAATGGTCATTGAGCGACCGCTCTTGTTGAGGCCGGTGTTTGGCTTCCAGCGCTTCGTAGGCGACCACTCTGCAGCCTCGTCGTCAACCGAATATGCAAAGTTGATGCTGTTGCCGTCGATGGCCGATTTATCTTGGTCTGATTCTGCAACAACCTTAAACCCATTGCCGTCGTCCAGTGAAACGGTCTTATAGGGGGTCGCGGCCTCAATGTCCTCAAAGTTGAGGCGGCTGGTCTGTGCCGACACGCACATGGGCAGTGCCATGAGTGCGGTCATGATGAGTCTTGATGTCTTGTTCATAGCGATGTCATCGCAATATAATGGCAAAATATTACGCCTAACTAATTTATACACAGAGTATTAAGAGAGTCGACTAACTAATGAAATATGCCTAAATCATGCCCTGTGTTCCCGACATTTCGGGCTTAAAATTCGGTCGTT
>JAFTGI010000053.1 GCA_017458195.1 Prevotella sp. | reverse complement strand
CCCCATGAGTTATTAATAATATTTGTATAGATGTCTGTTCAGCCCCCCCTAACTTAGGGGGCTCTGGTTAGCAAGCACCTCTTTCCATGCTGCATAAGCAGCACGGTAGTCGTCACGATGACGCTCATCCGGTTCTATGACCTGCAGTTTCTCAAGGGTTGCAAAAGCTTCATTGTTATCCTTGTAAATGCCTGCACCGATGCCGGCACCCTTTGCGGCCCCCACGCTGCCGTCAGTGTCGTAGAGCTCAATAGTCGCTCCGCTGACACCGGCAAGCGTATCGCGGAAGAGCGGCGACAGGAACATGTTGGCCCGTCCGGCATGTATATTTCGGATGTCCATGCCCATCTGTTGCATGATTTCCATGCCATAGCAGAACGAGAAGACAATACCTTCCTGAGCAGCGCGCACAAGATGGGCCTGCGAATGCTTGTTGAAGTTGAGCCCATGAATAGAGCAGCCCGTCTCACGATTTTCAAGCACACGCTCGGCACCATTGCCGAAGGGAATAATGCGAACGCCGTCGCTGCCGATAGGCACATGTGCAGCCAGTTCGTTCATCTCAGCATAGCCTATGGAAGGCGTGATATTGCGATGTGTCCAAGCATTAAGAATGCCTGTTCCGTTGATGCAAAGTAACACGCCAAGACGGGTATTGTCGGCAGAATGATTCACATGGGCAAAAGTGTTGACACGAGATTTATTGTCGTAATTCACATTGCCAAGCACACCATAGACAACACCGCTGGTACCGGCCGTCGCAGCAATTTCACCTGGATTAAGAACGTTGAGCGACAAGGCGTTGTTGGGCTGGTCGCCGCCACGGTAGGTGATGGGCGTGCCCGCCTTGAGTCCAAGCTCCTGAGCAGCCGAAGCCGAGAGGACGCTCTGACGTCCGAACGTCGGGACGATGTCGGCTATCATCGACTCGGGGATGCCGTAATAGTCGAGCAGGAATTTGGCGACGCCGTTCTCCTTGAAGTCCCAGAACATGCCCTCAGAGAGTCCGCTGACCGTCGTGTTGGCCGTGCCCGAGAGGCGCAGGGCCAGATAGTCGCCCGGCAGCATCACCTTATAAATCTTATCGAAGACCTCAGGCTCGTTCTCCTTCACCCATGCCAGTTTCGCCGCAGTGAAGTTGCCCGGCGAGTTGAGCAGATGCTCGAGACACTGGGCGCTGCCCAGGTCGCGGAAGGCGCGCTCCCCGTAGGGCACGGCGCGCGAGTCGCACCAGATGATGGACGGGCGCAGCACCTGCATGTCCTTGTCTACACAGACGAGGCCGTGCATCTGATAGGAAATGCCGATGGCGGCAATCTCGTCGCCCTTTGCCCCCGTCTCGGCCATGATCTTAGCCAGCGAGAGTTTGGCGTACTGCCACCATGAATCGGGCTCCTGCTCGGCCCACCCAGCCTTGACGGCTTTGATTGCAGCCTCCTTCTCGGGGAAGAAAGCCGTTGCCTCACACTTGCCGCTGTCGGCATTCACCAGCGATGCTTTGACAGACGAACTGCCCACATCGAAACCAAGTAAGTATCTTGTTGCCATAATCGTATATATTATTGTCCTTTTACCCTTTATACGATTATAACGTATTTTTCCCTAAATTATTTCCTCAGTCGTCAAACAAATTAAGGGAATAGTCGACTGAGGGCGACGGCTGGGGCTCAGCCTCCTGACCGTCCTCCTCGCGGAAGTCGAGCATGAGCTGCCTGGCGGCGGGCGAATTGTTGGTGTTCAGCCTGTAGCAACCACGCTTGCCGGTGCTCTCGATGAGCGACTGCGGCGACTTGGAATTGCGCAACAGATACTGCTGCACCTGCAGCCGCACGTCTTGCAGGTCGAGCGGCGCAAAGAGCGAGCTCTCCATGTTGCAGACATGCTTCGCGAGTGCACCCACGCTGATGCCCCGCTCGCCCACGTCCGTCAGGATCTTCAATATCTGCTGTTCGTACATTTCTTCTTTTTTGGCTGTCAGCAAAAGAAAGGCTGGTAATCAGTAATCGTTACCAGCCTTTCCCTATCGCTTGTCCGCTCCTCTGGTTTATGCCAGCACCACCTTGTTGTCCTCGGTGCCGACCAGCTTGCCCTCCTTGAAGAGCCAGCCGAGGCCCAGCAGCGTTTCCTCTTCCGAAATCTTTGCAGCCTTGGCAATCTCCTTCACGCTGAGCGCCTGGGCTGCAGCTGCCAGAGCCTGATACACGTCTCCGGCCTTGAAGCCGATGTTCTCAGCATTGATTGCCACGGTGGCCTTTGCAGCCTTCACGGTTGCAGTCTTCTTGGCCGTTGTCTCTTTCTTAGCCACGGGAGCCTTAGCTTCAGCGGCCTTCTTCGTTGTTGCTTTCTTTTCTGCCATAATACTTATAAATTAAAACACATTTTAAAGTGATTTCTTTCAATTCGGCAGCAAAAGTAATGCTTTTTCCCAATATAAGTAACTGATTCCAAGGCCTATTTGCAGGAAACGCGACTATTCTTGACGCAAATCAATCCGCAGATGTTACGAATTAACACTTCTTTTTTTTATTTTGTTTGATGCCGTCTCGCAGATTATTCGTATCTTTGCAGTGCAAAAGAAGCGATTGCCTGTCAGCTAAAGTGAAAAAAAGGCTAACCTATAAGTTATGAATTAAGATATGCAGTACAGAGAGTTAGGAAAAACGGGAATGATGATTTCCCATCTGGGCTTCGGCGCCTCGTCGCTGGGCAGCGTGTTTCATGAGACCAAGCTCAACGAGAGCATCGCAGCCGTGGAGGCTGCCATCGACGGCGGCATCAACTTCATCGACGTGAGCCCCTACTACGGCTACTACAAGGCGGAGACCGTGCTGGGGCAGGCCCTACGCAACATTCCCCGCGGGAAATACTATCTGAGCACGAAGGTGGGGCGCTATGGCGAGGACGGCCATAACACGTGGGACTACTCCGCCGAGCGCGTCACGTGCAGCGTCTATGAAAGTATGGAGCGGCTGGGGCTGGACTACATCGACTTGATCAACGTGCACGACATTGAGTTCCAGGCTGCCCTGCCGGGAGGCCTGCAGAAGGTGGTCGACGAGACGCTGCCCGCCCTCGCTGAGCTGAAGCGCCAGGGCGTGGTGAGGCATGTGGGCATCACCGACCTGCAGCTGGCCAACCTGAAGTGGGTGGCAGAGAGGAGCGAAGTCGTGGAGAGCATCCTGAACTTCTGCCACTACTGCCTGTGCGACGATGCTCTGGCCGACGAGCTCGACTTCTTCGAGCAGCACGGCGTGGGCGTCGTCAATGCGTCGCCGCTCTCCATGGGACTGCTCAGCCAGCGCGGCGTGCCCTCATGGCACCCGGCGCCACGACCGCTGGTGGAAGCCTGCGAGCGGGCCGCAGCCTACTGCGCCGCAAAGGGATTCCCCATTGAGCGGCTGGCCATGCAGTTCGCGGTCAGCAATCCGCGCATTGCCAGCACCCTCTTCTCCTCGGCCAACCCCGTGAACGTGAAGCGCAACATCGAGTGGGCCAACGAGGAGCCTGAATGGCAGCTGGTGGATGAGGTGAAACGGATTTTAGGCAATCAACAAAGAGTGACATGGGCAAACACATAATCGACGCACACACCCACTTGTGGCTGAAGCAGGACACGTGGGTGGACGGCCGCCGCATCCTGACACTGAGGGACGGGCGCAGCATCTTCATGGACGAGGAGGTGCAGATGCTGCCTCCCTTCATGACCGACGGCGTGAATTCTGCCGAGGTGCTGCTTTCAAATATGAACTATGCACAGGTGGGGGCTGCCGTGGTGGTGCAGGAGGTGATCGACGGCAACCAGAACGGCTATCTCACCCAGGTGCAGCGCCAGTATCCCGACCGGTTCTTCTGCATGGCCATGGCATGGAGCACAGCGGAGGCCCAGATGGCCCTGCAGTCCGGACTGAAGGGTGTCGCCATCCCGGGCCATCGCATGAAGGAGAACTTGCTGACGCTCATGCCCATGTTCAAGTTCATGGAGGAGCACGACATGGTGCTCTCGATGTGCCTGGCCGACGACGGGCGCCAGATCAGCCAGATGCGCGAAGTGGTCGAGGAGTGCCCGCGGTTGAGGGTGGCCATCGGCCATTTTGGCATGCCTACGACGGCGAGCTTCGAGCAGCAGGTGAAACTGGCATTGGCCGGGCCCAACGTCATGATTGAAAGCGGCGGCATCACCTGGCTCTACAACGTCGAGTTCTACCCCTACCCCACGGCCGTTCGCAGCATCCGTCAGGCGGCCGACTGGGTGGGCTGGAATCGTCTGATGTGGGGCAGCGACTATCCCCGAACCATCACCGCGATCACCTATCGCATGAGCTACGACTTCATCACGAAGAGCCGCGAGCTGGGCGACGAGGAGAAGGCCTTGTTCCTGGGCGGCAACGCCCGGCGCTTCTATGGTTTCAAAGACCTGCCCGAACTGCCCTACGTCAAGAACATGAGCGAGTGAGGGCGTATAATAATAACAACTATGAAAATGAAAGCGATAGAAATCACACATCAGCAAGAGCTGAACATCATCGAGACTGAAAAGCCGCAGGCCCCTGGCCGCGACGAGGTGCTGCTGCGCCTGTGCTACGTAGGCTTCTGCGGCTCTGACCTCAACACCTTCATGGGGCGCAACACCATGGCGCTGAACCCTGTCATCCCCGGCCACGAGGTGGGGGCCGTCATCGAGGCCGTGGGCGACGGCGTCCCCGAAGGTCTGAAGGCTGGCATGGTGGTCACCTGCAACCCCTACACCAACTGCGGAAAGTGCGCCTCATGCCGCAACCAGCGCGTCAACGCATGCCAGCACAACGAGACGCTGGGCGTGCAGCGCAACGGTGCCATGCAGGAATACATCGTCCTGCCTTGGGAGAAGGTCATCCCCGCCGGACTGCTCACGCCGAAGGTCTGCGCTCTGGTGGAACCGATGAGCGTGGGCTTCCACGCCGTCAGCCGTGCTCAGGTGACCGACATCGACGTGGTGCTCGTCATCGGCTGCGGCATGGTGGGCATGGGTGCCATCGTGCGCTCAGCTCTGCGCGGCGCCACCGTCATTGCTGCCGACATCGACGACGACAAGCTCGCCCTGGCCCGAGAGATGGGGGCTTCCTACACCGTCAACACCAAGACGGAGGACGTGCACCAGCGCCTGCTGGAGATGACCAGCGGCTTCGGCCCTGACGTGGTCATCGAGGCCGTGGGCAGCACGCCCACCTACCAGATGGCCGTCGACGAGGTGGCCTTCACGGGCCGCGTCGTCTGCATAGGCTACGCCAAGGCCGAGGTGTCGTTCCAGACGAAGTATTTCGTGCAGAAAGAGCTCGACATCCGCGGCTCGCGCAATGCCATGCCGCAGGACTTCCGCGCCGTCATCCACTATCTGGAAAGGCTACATGCAGGCGAGCGCAGCTCGGAAATGGGCGGCACCAGCCCCACCGACCGTCTCATCACTCGTGTCATCAAGCCCCATGAGGCCCTCGACACCATGCGCTGGTGGAGCCAGAACCCCGGCAAGGTGTTCCGCATTCTTGTAGAGTTTTGAACGAAAAAGAAAGAGCCCACTTCAAAAGGTGGGCTCAATCTTTTTATCAAGGGATGGCTTGACAACTCACTCGTCCTTCAGGTCGAGCTTCAACTGCAGCTCGTCGAGCTGCTTGGGGTCGAGCTCGCCGGGAGCGTCGAGCATGACGTCGCGGCCGCTGTTGTTCTTCGGGAAGGCGATGCAGTCGCGGATGGAGTCGAGGCCGGCCATGATGCTGACGAAGCGGTCGAGACCGAAGGCAAGGCCTGCATGAGGCGGTGCACCGTACTTGAAGGCGTTGATGAGGAAGCCGAACTGGGCCATGGCGCGCTCGGGGGTGAAGCCCAGAATCTGGAACATCTTCTCCTGCAGCTTGCCGTCGTGGATACGCAGGGAGCCACCGCCCAGCTCTACGCCGTTGCACACAAAGTCGTAGGCCACGGCACGCACGCGCTCCGGTGCGGTGTCGAGCAGGGGGATGTCGTCGGGATTGGGCATCGTGAACGGATGGTGGGTGGCCATAAGGCGCTGCTCCTCGTCGCTCCACTCAAAGAGGGGGAAGTCGACAATCCACAGACAGACAAAGTTATTCTTATCACGGAGGCCGAGGCGGTCGCCCATCTCGAGGCGCAGGGTGCAGAGCTGGATGCGCGTCTTGTTGGCATTGTCGCCGCTGAGGATGAGGACGAGGTCGCCGTCGTTGGCACCCATCTTCTCCTTCAGCTGCTGCCACACCTCAGGCTCATAGAACTTATCGACGGAGGACTTCACCGTGCCGTCCTCATTGAACTTGACATAGACAAGGCCCTTGGCACCCACCTGCGGACGCTTGACGAAGTCGGTCAGCTGGTCGAGCTGCTTGCGGGTGTAGCCGGCACAACCGGGCACGCAGATGCCGCCGATGTACTCAGCCTCGTTGAAGACAGGGAACGAGCCGGTGCCCTTCAGCACGTCCATCAGCTCGACGAACTCCATGCCGAAGCGGAGGTCGGGCTTGTCGGAGCCGAAGCGTCGCATGGCCTCATGCCACGTCATACGCTGCAGGGGCGGCAGCTCGATGCCGCGCACCTCGCGGAACAGATGGCGGGCGAGCGACTCAAACACCTCGAGCACATCCTCCTGCTCGACGAACGACATCTCGCAGTCGATCTGGGTGAACTCGGGCTGGCGGTCGGCTCGCAGGTCCTCGTCGCGGAAGCACTTCGCTATCTGGAAGTAGCGGTCGAAGCCCGAGACCATGAGCAGCTGCTTGAGCGTCTGCGGCGACTGGGGCAGGGCGTAGAACTGGCCCGGATTCATGCGCGAAGGCACAACGAAGTCGCGGGCGCCCTCGGGGGTGGAGCCTATCAGGATCGGGGTTTCCACCTCGATGAAGTCCCTGGCGTCGAGGAAGTTGCGGATGAGGATGGTCATGCGGTGGCGCAACTCCAAGTTCTTTCGAACGGCGGCGCGGCGCAGGTCGAGATAGCGGTACTTCATGCGGATGTCGTCGCCGCCGTCGGTCTGGTCCTCGATGGTGAAGGGCGGTGTCTGGCTCTCGCTGAGCACGTTGAGCTCGCGGACAAGAATCTCAATGTCGCCTGTGGGCATCTTGGGATTCTTCGACTCGCGCTCGCTGACCACACCCTCAACCTGGATGCAATACTCGCGCCCCAGCTTGTTGGCTCTTTCACAGAGCTCGGCGTCCACGGCCTCATTGAACACCAGTTGCGTCAAACCATAGCGATCACGCAGGTCGGCAAAGGTCATACCGCCCATCTTGCGCGTGCGCTGCACCCATCCGGCCAGCTTCACTCGGCTGCCGGCATCCGTGAGCCTGAGCTCACCACATGTCTTTGTTCTATACATATTTATATTATATCTAATATCTATTATCTATTTTGCGGTTGCAAAAGTATATATTTTTGCCGAAACTACAAAATATTCGGCTACTTAATCATGATTTTTCTTGCCGTTGAGCCTTGACGGACAACGACGATGCCACGACGTGGGGCGGGCAGGCGCTGACCTGAGAGGCTATAATATTGCGGAGCTGAAGTGGCCGCCGTGAAGGCCGGAGCAATGCCTTGCATGTCGTTCTCAAGGAAGGTGGCCAGGGCTTGCTTGAGATTGCGTGTGGCTGCTGCAATGGCATCGTCGGCAGTGGCCTGCCGATAGGTCAGCTCATCCAGGGCGTCGGCCAGCGCTTCGGCCAAATCGGCCGGCGCATCGGCAGGCAGGTCGAGGCTACGCTCGGCGAAAGCCTGATAGACGGCGTTGATGGCCTGAGCGAGCTCAGCGTAGTAGGCATCGGTGACCGATGCGGTGGTGGTGCGCATGCGGCTGCCCGTGGAACTCATGACATAGGATTGGAAGGGGCCGACCTCGGTGCGGTCGGCAGAACTCAGGTAGTAGATTGAGCCGATGAAATAGTCGAGCGTCAACCAGGTGGTCTCAATGGGCGTGCGGACGGTAGTTGCCACGAGCTGTCCATCGAAGAATCCTGCCTGGGGGTCGGTGCCGATGGCAACGTCGTCGGCCGTGATTTCACGGAGGTCGTCATGGCCCGTCAGATAGATGATGGGGGACATGGCTTCAACGGACAGCATGTGCCCGTAGCTGACGATAGTGCTCCCCCACTCCTTCGCCGTCTTCACCTGCATGCCGTAGGGCACGTTGGCCGCGAAGGGCACCACGGCACCATGCCACTTGCCTGCCTCGGCGTCCATCAGCGTCAGCGAGGCTTTCGTCGCCGAGAAGGACTTCGAAGGCAGGAAGTCGGCGTCGGTCTGAATCTTAAGATGGCGGCACACATCGCCCACCACGACATTGTCGTAGTCCTGAAGCTCCTGCTGCGCGGCCGTGGCGAAGAAGAGGGCGTTGGGATTCTGCGTCTGTGGCTGCTCGTTGAGTTCCGTCAGTCCGGAAATGTCATAGGAGCAGACGGCGTTGTCGTCAGCCAGCTGGCGGAACAGCGGCCGGTTCCATCGTCCCGTGACGACAGCCTGACGTCCCTCCTGCACGACGGCGAGGTCAGCCTCGCGAACGGTGAAGTAGGCAATGCTGTCGGGCGTATCGAAGGCGATGGAAGTCTGCTGGGTGGCCACGGCGGGGTGGTTCAGATAGGCGCGATAAAGCGTGCCGGGCGTGAGGCTCTTGAAGGCAAATTCGGCCTCGCGTGTCTGTTCAACGTCGAACGTCATGTTGTTGATGATGACGCTGGGCAGTCGCTTCCATGTCTGGCTCTGTTGCACATACTCCTCGATGTAGCACTGGAAGGCCGGCTGGCAGAAAGTGCCCTCCGTGCCGTTGGTCAGTCGGGCGGTGACGGTGGCCGTCGTGTTATTGACCATCAGGAAGTCCATGCCGTCGACGGTAGTCTTCTCCGTGCCGGCGTCGATGCTAAGACGGCTCAGGTGCAGGTCGGCAGCGGTGGCCCTCACCTCCATCAGACAGGAGTCGAGCACGCGCTTGTTCTTGTCGCACAGGAAGACGTAGACCTGGTTTCGTGTGTTGGTGGTCAGCGTGAAGTCGAGATTGACCGTCTGGCCGACGGGAATGACGGTGCGCACGTCGCTGGCAACGGGCTGGCCTGTCGGCTTGTCGGTCGTCCCCGAATAGAGGTAGATGCCCTGGAAGTCGAGCGTGCCGTTGTTGGTCACGCTGAGGCTGACCGTCGACGGGGCCTTATGATAAATCAGGTCGGTCTTCAGCTCGCCGGTCATGTTCTGCACCTGCGGCGTGAAGTTGTAGACAAGGTCCTGGCTGGAGTTGAAGCCGTTCATGCCCGTAGCGTCGTCGACGGTGTACCAGCCGTCGCCCTGACCGCCCCAGCCGAAGTTGAAGTGATAGAGCCCGGTCGACGCCTGATAGCCGTCGAGCACCACCGAGTGGCCGCCATTGTCAGGGTGGACGCCCGAATAGAGCATCGGCCGCCCCGTCTCTAAGTTGCTGTAGATGAGTTCCTCCCAGGCTTGCTGCGAGCATTCCCACTTGCCCTTGTAGCTGTAGTTCAGGCGGAACTGTCCTTTCAGTGCATCAGCCATGTTCCAGTAGCCGGCACGATAGTTATGGCCGCTCGTCGACGCGCCATAAGTCAGTCCGGCTGAGGCACCGAGCGCGAACACCAGCGTGGCCACAGCATGGTTCTGGGCTGCCGTGCCGCTGCCGCTGAGCCGCATCAGGTCCCATTCGATGGGCGTGCCTTTGGGCAGCGAGGTGGTCACGGGCACGCCATAGCCATACGTCGGCGTGTTATATTGCAGCTCCGAGGGATTGTCTTTTCGGAAATAATAGGCCACCTGGGCACCAGCCGTAGCCACACAGCCGGTGGCACAGCGGGCACCGTTGTCCTGCACAGGAGCCAAGTCGTT
Organism: Prevotella sp.; assembly: GCA_017458195.1. Lineage (GTDB taxonomy): Bacteria > Bacteroidota > Bacteroidia > Bacteroidales > Bacteroidaceae > Prevotella. The sequence continues at coordinate 14,105 of JAFTGI010000053.1, read as the reverse complement.
GTAGGGCGACGATTGGTGCCAGTGGGTCTTCGTCAGGGCAGCCACGTCCTTCCAGCCCTGTTTATAGGCCGCGATGGCGCGGGCCCGGGGACTTCTGCGCACGGCCGTGGCACGCTGGGGCTCCAACCGCGAGATGCGCTCTGCCCAGCCGCAGAGCATCACCCTGAGGGGCTCTGGCAGCAATTGCTCGTCGTAATCGCCCAGCTCAGTGTAGCCGATGATCGGCGCCGTGGCGTCGTCGCCTGAAGCAATGACAAAGCCTTGTCCGGCCCCGCGAGAGAATATATAATAAGGTGAATGGTCGACGGCATCACTCTGACGGTCGTCAATAGCTATGAACTGCATAACGACCTGTCGGGCTTCAGCCCGTGAAATGGGATTAGCGACAGCACACAAGCTCACGGCACAAAACAAAATAGAGAAAAGGATTGACTTGCTCATCATTCTGTTGTTTTAGACTTTTCAGCTTGCAAAGGTACGAAAAAAAACGCCCCGCACCAAATCTTTTGAGTGTCTTTTTAGGTAAAAGATTTGGTACGGATTATATTTTTTTGTAACTTTGCAGCCGAAACAAAACATCGGGGCCGTATCGGTTCGATCGGGATACTCATCAAATAACGTTGAAACTCGGTGTGACTTCTCTTGCCAATGGCGGGCCACTAACCAAGCGTATGCACCAATTTATGCCGGTGGATTACAAAGGCGGAGAGCACCCACATTCTTGTGATAAAGGAGTTTTCATCACATCATCGCTGCGGCCCCACTTTTTTAATTGAGAATTGATAATTGAAAATTCAACATTCAACATATGTTCTCAGGCATTATCGAAGAATTTGCTACAGTTGTAGCCATCCGTAAGGACAGGGAGAACGTCGACTTCACCCTCACTTGTTCATTCACCAGCGAACTGAAGATTGATCAGAGCGTGGCCCACAACGGCGTGTGCCTGACGGTGGTCAGCATCGAGGGCGACCGCTATGTCGTCACGGCCATGAAGGAGACGCTGGAGCGCTCGAACCTGGGGCTGCTCCACGTGGGCGACAAGGTGAACGTGGAGCGCTCGATGCTTATGAACGGGCGGCTCGACGGCCACATCGTGCAGGGCCATGTCGACCAGACGGCCACCTGCATTGCCATGGAGGACGCCGACGGCTCGACCTACTTCACCTTCGAATACAAAGAGGACCGCGAGATGGCCCGCCGCGGCTACTTCACCGTCGACAAGGGCTCGGTGACGGTCAACGGCGTGTCGCTGACGGTCTGCCGCCCGACGCTCAACACGTTCCAGGTGGCCATCATTCCCTACACGATGGAGCACACCAACTTCCAGGACATCCGCGTCGGGACGGTGGTGAACCTGGAGTTCGACATCCTGGGCAAGTATATCGCACGGCTCAGCCAGCTGTAAATAGCAGAAAGTGCCGCTTCTTGAAGGTAATATAGGGGTATATTACCTTCAAGAAGCGGCATTTTTTATGTAATACCCTACCTCTTTACATTAATCCATTCAGGCAAAGAAGCGTCTCAAGCAGTTCATGTATGGCGTGAGCTGCTTGGGGAACGTGCGGCCCCAGCGGCTGATGCTCTTTTCACAATAGCTGACGACCAGGCGGCGGCGGGCACGCGAGATGGCGACATAGAACTTGCGGGCCTCCTCGTCGGCCGCCTCAGCACTGGTGGCATAGACGCTTGGAAACTTTCCCTCGACGGTATCGTAGACGATGACATTGTCGAACTCCAATCCCTTGGCTTTGTGGACGGTGCTGACGAAGACGCGCTCTGGCATGCTCTGCGAGCCGCACAGGTCAGACTCCTTCAGGGTCGACAGGTCGGGCATGTGGCGGTGCAGCTGTTCGGCCAAAGACGATGATGGGGGCAACTGGGTGAGCAGGTCCTGCTCGATGTAGCTGCTGAGATAGTGGAGCTTGGGCAGCTCAGGCACGCGGTGAAGGTCGTGCAGATAATCGTAGGCATAGGTCAGCTCAGAGGAAAGCACGGGCGCTGAAGTCGCGACATAAAGCAGGCTCCGGCTGTGCCGATAGAGGTCCGCATAGAGGTTGCGGAAGCGCTCGATGGACTTCTGGTGGCGATTGACGAACTCCAGCTGTCGCCCGACGATGCTGCGAGCGCGGTCGTAGCAGTAGGTCATCAGGCTCTGCGTAGCCAGGATGTCGTCGTTGGCCAAATGGGTGTTCTGCCCTTCCAATCCTAATTCAACTAGCAGGTCGCGCAACTTATAGCTGGCCAGACGGGGACGCAGCAGACGGGCCAGCTTGAGAGTGTCGAAAACAGCACCGACAGACGTCGGGATTTCCTGAGCATTGTTCTTGACAATCTGCACATCATAGTTGACGTTATGGCCCAACAGGGCACATCCTTCCGTGAACTCAAAGAAGCGGCGGAAAGCCTCCTCGCGGGGCAGATGAGGCTGACGGGCATACTCCTCGACCAGCGGATTGATGATGTCGCCCAGCATGGCAGGAATCTCCCTGTCGGTCTGGATGAAGATGTTGAGCTCATCGACCACCCTGCCCTGGCACGTCTTCACGGCTGCAATCTGGACGACGTCGTCCTCGAAGATGTTGAGACCCGTGGTCTCCGTGTCGAATACGACGATGTCCTGCGACTCGTAGGTCTTGATGAATTCTGCTATGTAGCTGGAGCCGTCGTAGTCGATGAAGTCGACGGGCGTCAGCGCCACCTGCATCATGGCTCGGACAAACTGGCGGGCGCTGCTGTTCGAACTGTAGACCTGAAGTCCGCAGAGCAGCTGCGACCACGCAATGAAATTATGCTCCATCGCCACGACCGACAGATGGGCCAGCAGCAGGCGCATCGGCGGGGTGGCAAAGAAGTCGGTACCGGAAATCTTGAAATGGGGCAGCGGTCCCAAGGCGGCGCTCACCTCGTCGGCATCGCTGTTGAAGGCAACGACAACGGCTGAGGTCTCGTCGGGGTGCAGTTCATAGAGGTCGCTGACCAGGCGTGCCACGCGGTTGGCTTCGTCAATGTTGGTGTCGCTGCAGATGAGCTGCAGGTCGCCGGGTTGCTGCGGTGTGAGGTCCTGCGTCGAGGGCAGAAGGGCCGGTTCAATACCTAATTGAGCAGAACCGTAAGTATTATATAAATCAAGCAGATAACGCGGTGAACGGTAGTTTTGGTAGAAGTTATGGAAACAGCCCTCAGCGCATCGTTGGCGCAACTGACTGAGCGTGTCGGTCTTGGCCCCCATGAACGAGAAGATGGCCTGCTGGGGGTCGCCGAGGTAGACCACCGTGGCGCCGTCGGCCGTCAAGAGGTCGATGATAGCCAGCTGAAGCGGGTTAAGGTCCTGCACCTCGTCAATCTGCAGCCAACTGAATTTCTTCACAGCAAGGTCGGACGAAGCCGTGAGGGCGTCGTAGGAGCGGAGCAGGAGGTCCTCGAAGTCGAGCAGGTCGTTCTGGCGTTTGTAATGCTCATACTGCCCGGCAGCGTAGAGCATGTCCAGCTGAAGGCGGGCCTCGGCGCTGAGCATGACGGCAGGGTCGTCGCGGTAGGTGTCGGCATGCCGGTAAAGGGCAATCGAAGATTCCTGCGTGTAGGGCAGACTGAAGGCCAGACACAGCTCGCGAAGCGCCGTCGGCTTCAGGGCATCGCGGTGCACCATGAGGTTGCCCGGATAGTGATGCTCACACTGGTACATCAGGTGCTGCAGGTTGATGATCTGCGAATAGCGCTGGCGGAACTTGGCATCGCCCAGCACCCGCAATTCGTCGTCGCCCAGATAGTCGGAGATGATGCTGATGCTGGTGTCCGTATCAATAACGGCGGTATGCTCGGGCACGATGCCGTTCTCAAACAGGAACCGTGAGCAGAACCGATGCACATTGCCGATGAACAGGCTGTCAAGATTGCCACCCTCGTCGGCCAGACGCTCGTAGATGCGCTCACGCATTCCCTTCGAAGCACGGTTGGTGAACGTCAGACAGGCCATGTCCATAAACTCAACGCCGTGCTGCCGGGCCCAAACGATACGCTCGGCCAGTACGGCTGTCTTGCCGCAGCCCGGAGGCGCCAGCACCAGGTGATAACCGCCCTGCGCCTCGATGACGCGCTGTTGCTCCGTGTTGAATTGTTTCTCCATAAGACTCGCTTTTTGCAGGCAAAGTTAGTTGTTTTTCTTGACAAGGCCAAACGTGGAGGCGGAAAAGCGATTGTTAAATATGCGAAAAATGTTTGGCTGTTCGGATTATTAGCCGTAAATTTGTAGATAATTTCAAATAATACGTATAAAACCATGATAGAATTAAGCCTTATCCACATCGTCATCGCAGCCCTCATCGTGCTGCTTGCCATCATTGTGTTCGTATCCTACGTGAAGGCGCCCCCCTCGTTTGCCTTCATCATCTCGGGTCTGAGCCGACAGCCGCGCGTGCTCATCGGCAAGGGCGGCTTCCGCATTCCCTTCCTGGAGCGTCTCGACAAAGTCTATTTAGGACAGATCACGGTCGATATCAAGACCGAGGAGAGTGTGCCGACTAACGACTTCATCAACGTCGACGTCGACGCCGTGGCCAAGATTCGCGTCATGCCCAGCATGGACGGCACCCGCCTGGCCGCCAAGAACTTCCTGAACATGACGCCCGAGGACATCGCCCACCAGCTGCAGGACTCGCTGCAGGGTAACATGCGCGAAATCATCGGCACGCTCGACCTGCGCTCGCTGAACACCGACCGCGACGGATTCTCCGACCAGGTGATGCAGAAGGCACTGCCCGACATGGCCAAGCTCGGCATCGAGATTATTTCGTGCAACATCCAGAACGTGACCGACCGCGAGGGGCTGATCCGCGACCTGGGTGCCGACAACACGGCGAAGATCAAGAAGGATGCCGCCATCAACCGCGCCGTGGCTGAGCGCGACGTGAAGATTGAGGTCTCGAAGGCCGACAAGGAGTCGAACGACGCCCGCGTGGACGCCGACACGGCCATTGCCATCAAGAACAACGACCTGGCCCTGAAGCGCGCCGCCCTGAAGCAGCAGGCTGACACGGCCCAGGCTGACGCCGACGCTGCCTATGCCATCCAGCAGCAGGAGCAGCAGAAGACCATCAACATCAAGACCGTGGAGGCCGAGATTGAGAAGACCAAACGCGAGCAGATTCTGTCGAAGGAGCAGATTGAGATCAAACAGAACCAGCTGGCTGCCGAGATTGAGAAGAAGGCCGACGCCGACAAATACAAGATTGAGAAGAATGCCGCCGCCGACTTGGAGCAGCGCAAGCGCATCGCCGAGGCCCAGAAGTATGAGGCCGAGCAGCGCGCACTCGCACAGAACGCTGAGTCGGATGCCACCCGCTACCGCCTGGAGCAGGAGGCCATCGGTATCAAGGCGAAGGGTGAAGCTGAGGCCTACGCTATCCAGAAGAAGGGCGAGGCCGAGGCTCTGGCCATGGACAAGAAGGCAGAAGCCTACAAGAAATACAATAACGCTGCCGTGATGCAGATGATGATTGAGGTGCTGCCGCAGGTCGTGGAGAACGTGGCCAAGCCCATTTCTGCCATCAAGGACGTCAACATCTACAGCGGCGACGGCCAGGGCATATCGGCCATGTCGGGCAATGTGCCCGTGGCTATCAAGCAGGCCTTCGACGTACTGAAGTCAGCTACCGGCGTCGACATGGCCGACATCATGCGTGCCGGCACCATTGAAGCCAAGACAACCCGCAACGTCAACCTGAACGATCAGGCTGCCGAGGCTGTCGACAACATGATTGGCGACAAATGATCTTAACTAACTAAACAATCATGCTATCACTACTCATGACCATAGGCCTGATTATCAATGAGATCATGGCCTCAAACATTGACGGGAGCATGAGCCCGGCCACCAACTTCGACAGTTGGATAGAGCTCTACAACCCGACAGACGCCAGCATCAACCTGACCGGCTTGTGGCTCAGCGACGACGGCGAGAACCGGCTGAAGTGGCATATTCCTGCTGGCACAGGATTAGTTGCGGCTCATGGCTACAAGGTAGTGTGGCTCGGTTCGAACAATATCAAGTCGACGCAAGGAAACTTTAAGCTGAACTGCGACGGTGGGACCATCTATCTCAGTGACAGCGACGGCGAGCTCATTACCTCGGAGGATTATCCTGAGGCAATGAGCCGCGTTGCCTATGCACGCACAACCGACGGCGGCAACGAATGGGGTTGGACCGACGACGCAACACCGGGCAAGACGAATGCAACGGCAAAATTTGCAAGCGAACGCCTCGCCCCACCTGTCGTAGATACCGACAGCCGCGTGTTCCAGTCGTCATTCCAGGTTCACGTGGATATTCCCGAGGGGTGCACCCTACGCTACACCACCAACGGCGCGCTGCCCACCGCCACGTCGCCAATCAACACGACGGGAACACTGACGGTGTCGAACACGACCGCCTATCGGTTCCGCCTTTTCCGGGAGGGATATCTGGCCAGTGTGCCCGTCACGCGTTCCTATATCAAGACTTCAAACAAATACACCATCCCCGTCATCTCCATCGTGGGCGACAACCGCTACTTCAACGACAACACATGGGGCATCGCCGTGCAGGGCACCAACGGCCGCACCGGCAATGGCCAGAGCCAGCGCTGCAACTGGAACATGGACTGGGAGCGGCCGGTGAACTTCTCGATGATGACGCCCGACGGCCAGATGGTGTTCAATCAGGACGTCGAAATCTCTGTCTCCGGCGGATGGAGCCGCGCCTGGAGCCCCACCTCGTTTAAGCTTAAGTCAGGCAAGGAGTTTGACGGACAGAACAACCTGCTCTATCCTTTCTTCCCCCAGAAGCCCTACATCCGCAACAAGACACTGTTGCTGCGCAACGGCGGCAACGACAACTGGGCCCGCTTCAAGGACCCTGCGGTGCAGACTATCCTGCAACGGGCCGAGATTGACCTCGACCTGCAATCGTATGTCCCCATCATTGAATATGTCAACGGCCAGTTCAAGGGCGTGCTCAACATGCGCGAGCCTAACAACCGCAAGTTCGTGGCTGCCAACTTCGGCTACGACGACGACCGGCTCGACATGTTCGAGATGAGCGCCGACTCGAATGCCTACATGATGTGCGGATCGGCTGAAACGCTCGAGCGCATCTACGACCTGGCCACCAAGGCTGCACAGCCGGACGTCTACGAGGAGCTGAAACAGCTGCTCGACATCGACGAATACATCAACTACATGGCTGCGGAGCTCTACTTAGGCTCCACCGACTGGCCCCACAACAACATCAAGGGCTACCGCTATTGGGACGGCGGGCGCTATCGGTTTGTGCTTTTCGATGTCGACTTCGTCTTCCAGACCAGCAATCCCTTCACCGATTTCAAGAACGACCAGTGGCACACCTTTCATTATATATATGACCTGAACGAGACCCGCCACGAGGAGATCAAGTTCGTGCCCCTGTTCATCAACATGCTGGCCAACGACGACTTCCGCCGCCGCTTCATTGACACCTACTGCATCATGGGCGGCAGCATCTTCGAGAAGGACCGCGCCACGGCCATTATCAACGAGCTGGCCGACGCCGTGCGCCCGATGATGCAGCTCGACGGCAAGAATCCCGACGGCTCTGCCCAAGAGCTGCGCAACGGGTTCAACTCGCGCATGACGCAGATGATGACCCGCATGCAGCAGTTCTCGGAAATGCGCCTCAGCTCGGCCAAGAAGTACGCCGTGCAACTCAAGGCCAATGCGCCCGGAGCACGTCTTTTCGTCAACGACACGCAGGTGCCCTACGCCGACTTCAACGGCCAGCTGTTCCAGCCCGTCACGCTGCGGGCCGAGGCGCCCGGCGGCTACCGTTTTGCCGGATGGAAGAGCGGACAGACAGCCTCGCGCCAGATCATCGCCACCAACGCATCGTGGAAATACTACGACCGCGGCGCCCTCAGCGGCACCACATGGCGCCAGTCCAACTACGACGACAGCACGTGGAAGGAAGCCCCTGCCCCACTCGGCTACGGCATGACCGGCACGACGACCACCATCAGCTACGGCTCGAATGCCAACAACAAGTATCCCACTTATTATTTCCGCCACTCACTGACGCTCGACCAGACGCCGACGTCGGCCGACCAGATGGTGCTCAACTATCAGGTGGACGACGGCTTCATCATTTATGTCAACGGGCAGGAGGCCGCCCGCTACAACATGCCGTCGGGCACGGTCAGCTATAACACCTTCTCGACAACCTATGCCGAGCACACCCCGCTGACCGGCTCCATCACGCTCAAGGCCACCCTCTTCCAGAAAGGCACGAATGTCATTGCCGTCGAGGTGCACAACAACAATGCAACGTCGAGCGACATCTTCTGGACCTGCGAGCTGCTGACCTCATTAGGTGTCAGCGACGACAGTGAATACCTTTCCACAGAAAGTGAGATGGCCTTGCCCGATGTGAACAACCTGCAGCTGACGGCCTGCTTTGAACCCCTCAGCCAGGAGGAGCGTAACGAGCAAGGCATGACGCCCGTCCGCATCAACGAGGTGAGCGCCGCCAACGAGATGAACGTCAACGAATACTGGAAGCGCAACGATTGGGTGGAACTCGTTAACACCACCGACGAGGACATCGACGTGGAGGGCATGTACCTGACTGACAACATCAACAAGCCTGAGAAATATCAGATTACGAAAGGAGAAGGCACGGCCCAGACCGTCATCCCCGCACACGGCCACCTGATTGTGTGGTGCGACAAGCTGGAGCCGCTCACCCAGCTCCACACGTCGTTCAAACTTGCCAACGAGGGGGGCGACGTCATGCTCACCGCGGCTGACGGCACATGGAGCGACCGCCTCACCTACCCCGCCCACAAGGGCGACGAGTCTGTCGGACGCTATCCCGACGGCAGCAACCAGGTCTATCAGTTCTCCATGCCAACCATCGGCAAGACCAACCTCATGACGATGTACTCCTTCTCCATCGACGAAGGAGCACTTCAAGGCATCGAAAGTGCCGCTTCTCTGGCAGCAAAGGACCTCTACGTTCGCCACGTCATGGGCGACCTGATTGTGCGTTGCGAGGGGCTTTCTGCGCCTGGGCAGGTCAGCATCTATCAACTGGCCGGCCAGATGGTGACCCGTCAGGACTTCAACCTGCGTGATGGCTACGCCGCCATTCCGCTGACAGGACTGAACCGCGGTTGCTACATCGCAAAGGTTGTCCTCAAGAACGGCTCAACAAAAACATGTAAATTCCTGATTGACTGACATTCTAACATCCGATGGCTAAAGAAAAGAAAGACCTGCTGGCATACATCCGTGAAGGCCGCCAAATGACTCAGAACGAGAAGCTCCGCCTCATTGTCGAGCTTTCCATTCCGAGCATCTTGGCCCAGATTTCCGCAACGGTCATGTTCTTCATCGACTATGCCATGGTTGGCCATCTGGGCGAGAAGGCCACGGCAGCCGTCGGATTGGTTGAGACCACCACATGGCTCATGTTCGGCCTGGGCTCGGCCGTCAATATGGGATTCTCCGTCCAGGTTGCCCACTTCATCGGAGCCAAGGACTTCGAGGGCGCCCGCCGCGTGCTGCGCCAGTCGCTGGTGTGCAGCAGCGTGTGGAGTCTCATGATTTCTCTGGTCTGCATAGCCATCCACGGGCAGCTGCCTTTCTGGCTGGGCGGCAGTGCAGACATTGCCCACGATGCCTCGCTCTATTTCCTCATCGTCGGACTGTCGGGTGTCCTGTTCCAGATGGAGGGCCTGGCCGGTTCGATGCTGAAATGTTCGGGCAACATGAAGATTCCTTCGGCACTCAACATCATGATGTGCGTGCTCGACGTCGTCTTCAACTATATTTTCATCTATCAGCTGGGCATGGGCGTCGAGGGCGCCGCCACAGGCACGGCCATGGCCGAGCTCGTCGCTGCCTCGCTGATGCTCTACTTCCTGCTCTGGCGCAGCGACATGCTCAAGCTGGCAGGCCATCCCGGCTCGTTCCGACCAAAGGCCGACACCATCCGCACGGCCTTCAAGATCGGGGCACCCATGGGACTGCAGCATCTGCTGATGGGCTCGGCGCAGGTGGTCAGCACCATCATCGTCGCCCCGCTGGGCACCGTTGCCATCGCGGCCAACTCGATGGCCATCACCGTCGAGAGCCTTTGCTACATGCCCGGCTATGGCATTGCCGAAGCCGCCACGACACTGGTCGGCCAGGGCCTCGGCGCCGGTCAGAAGCTGCTGACGCGCTCGTTCGCCTATATGTCCGTGGGACTGGGCATTGCCGTGATGACCTTCATGGGCGTGCTGATGTATGTCTTTGCTCCCGAGCTGATGGCCATCATGTCGCCCGTCGACGACATCATCAACCTGGGTGCCGAGGTGCTGCGCATCGAAGCCTGGGCCGAGCCGATGTTCGCCGCCACCATCGTGGCCAACGGCGTGTTCATCGGTGCCGGCGACACGCTCATCCCGGCCATCATGAGCCTCACGTCGATGTGGGCCGTGCGCCTGTCGTTGGCCTCCCTGCTGGCCCCCCACTACGGACTGAAGGGCGTCTGGTTTGCCATGGCCACCGACCTGACAGTCCGCGGCATAACGTTCCTCATCCGCCTGTTCAAGGGAGGATGGCGCAATCATCAAATCAAAACAAAAGAATCATGAAGAATTTCATCCTGACCGTCGCATTCATCCTCGGCTCGCTCACGATGGGCCATGCCCAGCAGAAGCGTGTCCTGTTGGAGACCACCGAGGGCAACATCACCATCGCGCTCTACGACGACACGCCCGTCCACCGCGACAATTTCCTGAAGCTGGTCAGCGAGCATTTCTACGACTCGCTGCTTTTCCATCGCGTCATCTATAACTTCATGATTCAGACGGGCTCCACCGACAGCCGTCATGCTGAGCCGGGAGCTTCCATCGGCCACAGCGATCTCGACTACACGTTGGAGCCGGAGTTTCGCGTGCCGACCCACTTCCACCGGCGCGGTGCCGTGGCCATGGCCCGCGAGGGCGACAAGGCTAATCCCGAGCGGCGGTCAAGCGGCTGCCAGTTCTACATTGTCTGGGGAAAGCCCTACTCCACCATGGCCCTGCAAAGCATCCAGGAGAAGCTCGACACGATGACCAACGGCCAGACGAAGATTACGCCCGAGATGGAGGATGTCTACCGCAAATACGGCGGCTCACCCCATCTGGACGGTCAATACACCGTCTTCGGCGAGGTCGTCGAGGGGCTTGAGGTCGTCGACAAGATTCAGCAGGCATGGACCGACGACTATGCCCGCCCCGTCGACGACATCCGCATCATCAGGGCAACGGTACTGGATTAACGATAGCCTAAAAGTTTTTCAATTCCGTATATATCCTCTGGACTGGGAGCCCCATGACATTGAAATAGCTCCCCCGCAGCCCAGTCACTCCGACATAGCCAATCCATTCCTGAATGCCGTAGGCTCCAGCTTTGTCGAAGGGCCGGTAGTGCTCAATGTAATAAGAAATTTCTTCATCGGTCAGCACCTTGAATGTGACGTCAGTCGCAACCGAGAAGTGGCGCTGCTCCTCAAAGGTAGTCAGACAGACGCCCGTCACGACTTGATGGGTCTTGCCGCTCAGCTTGCGCAGCATGCGGTGGGCATCCGACACGTCGAGCGGTTTGCCCAGCACTTCGTCGCCGACAATGACCACCGTGTCGGCCGTAATGATCAGGTTGTCCGACAGCATCACCCGACGATAGGCATCGGCCTTTTCGCGGGCAATATATTCGGCTATGTCGGCGACCGGCATTCCAATGGGATAGTCCTCGTTGATGAAAGGCAGCACCTTCACCTCGAAGTCGATGCCAAGACCGGCCAGGAGTTCACGCCTGCGTGGCGAGTTGCTGGCCAGGATAATCTTATAACGTTTCAGGTTCTCCAACATAATTATTGTCTCCTTATTATTGTTTTGACGACTACCAGCCGAAGGCTGTTGCATTCATCTGCCAAAGACCCTGGGCCCGCAAGGTCTGCTCAATCACATCGCGACCGCAACCGCAGCCGCCCCGCCTGTCACTGACGTAGATGCTGGCATCGCGCACCTCACTGCAGGCATCCTTCGGACAGACGGCACACCCGACACGCTGCATCACTTCCAGGTCAGGAACATCGTCGCCCATATACATCACCTCTTCGTCAGTCAGGCCGTATTTCGACAGGAAATCTTCATACGTCTTAATCTTCACGGAGCATCCCATATAGATATCCTCGACGCCCAGGGCTGCATAGCGCAGGCGGATGGCTTCAACATTAGCCCCGGTCATGATGGCTATGCGAAGTCCGAGCTTCATGGCCAGCTGTATGGCATAGCCATCCTTGATGTTTACCGTGCGGTGCGGAATGCCGTCGCTGGCCAGGGAGATGGTTTCCCGACTGAGCACGCCGTCAATATCGAAGATGATGGCCCGGATGCGGGTAAGGTCGTAGTTTATCATTGGTTCATCGGTTATGTGAATATATACTCTGACTCAGACACTTATAGACGTCGTACGTCACGGGATCATCCTGCAGGAGCTTCAGATGGGCCTCGATGACTCCTTCGTCGTAGCGTACGGCCGGGCCCGTCTGAGCATCACGGGGGGGCATGTCGTGCACCTTGGCGGCCGTCTCGTCGATGAGCGGCAGCATGACGTCAAAACTCATTCCAGCCTGCTCAAGCACCTTGGCCGAAAGCGCATAACAATGGTTGGCAAAGTTGCAGGCGAAGACGGCTGCCAGATGCAATATCCGACGCTCCTCGGAATTGCGGCTCTCGACATGGCTGCTCACCGTCAAGGCAATGTCGGCTGCCAGCTGACAAGCACGCTCATTGCTGCCCTCGATGAAGATGGGCACATTGGAGAAATCGACCATCCGCTCCTTCGAGAATGTCTGCATGGGATAGATGACCCCACAGTTCTCATGCCCACCGAACACAGACATGGGCACCGAGCCGGAGGTGTGGAAGAAAGCTTGCCCCTCCCGGCCCTTGCACAGTTGAGGCAGTAGTTCGGCAATCGCAGCATCCTTGACAGCAAGGATGAAAGCGTCGGCCTGACGAGGAAGCCCGTCGACACTATCCGTAGCCAACGCCCCTAACAGTCGGGCCAAGACCTCGGCATGTGCCAACGTGCGACTGTAGACAGCACTAATCGAGTGGCCCTGCCGGCGGAGCGCCTGAGCAAACTGAGTGGCCAGTCGGCCTGCACCTATGAAAACAATGTCCATCTTGAAGATTTCCGTTAGTCACATTTAAGCTTCCGCGAATCAGAATTTGCCAATGTGGACATTTTCCCACTTCAGCTGATCCTCGTTCTGAGGAGGAAGTTCGGCAGCCTTATGACCGAAGGCAACGACACAGAGCACCGACAGCTCGTCGGGGATGTCGAGCACCCCGCGAATGACCGTCTCGGCTGTGGTACCGTCGCTAAGGCCACGCCCATGCATCTGCACCCAGCAAGAGCCCAGTCCGAGGTCCTCGGCCTGATACTGCATGGCGGCAGCAGCTATTGAGCCATCCTCAATCCAGCAGTCGTTCTCTACGGCATTGCCAAGCACAACGATGGCGAGGGCGGCTCCTTTTATCAGTTGGGCACCCATGTCCTTGGCATCGCTGAGCTTCTCGAGGTCCATCTTATCGTCAACGACGACAAAATGCCACGCGCGCTGTCCCCTCGAACTGGGGGCCATCAAGGCAGCGCGCAGGATGAGCTGCACGTCGTCGGCGTCAATCTCCTGACTGGTGAAGCGGCGATGCGAACGGCGCTTCTGCACCAATGTCTTGAAGTCGTTCATACTGTTCATTAATTTAATTTCATGGCAAAGGTAACAATTTCCCGGCAATTTCTTCGCAATTTAAGAAAGATTTAGTATTTTTGTAGCCCGATGCGAGAACTCACGACCAACATCTACGCCAGCGGCGAACAATTGCCAGAAGGACTGATGGACCACAACTTCTTCCACAGCCCTCAGCTCTTTGCGCTCAGCCGACAGACGCCACGGCTCCGCCCCTACATGGTGACCGTTGAGGAGAAATCACCTGGCGGTCAGGTCGTTGCGCAGCTGTTGGCCATCGTGCGCTATCGTTCTTCGCTGTTTCCCCCGT
>JAFTGI010000034.1 GCA_017458195.1 Prevotella sp. | reverse complement strand
TCGACGGAACGACCAACAAGCCTCTCCAGATAATCTTTGGCATCTATAAGCAAAAAGGGATTGGGAGTCTCCGTCTCAACGAACACATCAACATCACTGCCCTCATGGTCTTCACCACGTGCTACAGAACCGAAAAGCCGAAGCGACTTAATGCCATAGTCGTCACGAAGTGTTCCACTACAGCCTTGCAGGAGGTCTATGTATTCGGTCTTACTCATACGTCAATTCTTTTTTATGTCGCAAATTTAAGGGATTTTCCCGACAAAACCAAATAAAAGGAAAAAAAAGTTATCTTATAACCACAAATATGTCTTATTTGCAGGCAACTGGAACATGTAGGTGGATACGAAGAAACATCGGAATGTATGGGATAAAATTATTTCAAAGGCTTTGAAATAGTGTTCAGTGGCTTTGAAATAGTGTTCAGTGGCTTTGAAATAGTATTCAGTGACTTTGAAATAATTTTTTTGGGCGGTTTTCTTGCATTTGGGGCCGAAATTTTGTATCTTTGCAGCCAAGTCTGGGGAACGCGGGCGTTCTCGCCCGCCACAGATGCGGGCGTGGACGCCCGCGCTCCCAGGCAAAACAGCGTCGCAATAGCTGTTAGTTATATTGAAGATGATTTCCATGAAAAACTAAAACAAGAAAGGATTAAGTATGGCTAAGTACATGAAACAGGAGATGCCTGACCTGAACGGGACGGGCAAGGCGCAGGCTTACTACAAGATGCTGGTGTACAGGAATGTGGACTTCGGGGAGTTCGTGGAGCGGTGCGTGCAGCACGGCGGGATGCAACGGAGCGCCATCGTGGGGGTGCTGACGCATGTGTGCAATGAGCTGGCACTGACGCTGGCCGAGGGCTACAGCGTGACAATCGACGGGCTGGGCACGTTCGGGACGAAGCTAGGGGTCAGGCCGGACAAGGAGCAGGACGGCTTCGAGGAGGATGAGCAGAAGCGCAACGCGACGTCGATTGAGGTGAACGGGCTGAGCTTCAGGGCCGACCGCGGGCTCGTGGCGGGCGTGAACGAGCGCTGCCGGCTGGAGCCGGGCGGGGCGCGACGGCTGCACCGCTCGCCCTACTCGATTGAGGAGCGGGCGCAGCGGGCCAGGGAGTTTCTGGCTGAGAACGGGGTGATGCGCACGGGCGACTATGCGCAGCTGACGGGGCTGTCGAGGACGGCGGCGTCGCTGGAACTGCGGAAGCTATGCAACACCCCCGACTCGGGAATCACGAGCCGGGGGCGGAAGAGCGGAAAAGTCTATATAACCACGGATTTCGCGGATTAAACGGATTACTACTACGAATTATTTATTGCTTTGGACTACCACGGATTTCGCGGATTAAACGGATTAATATACTACGAATTAGACGAATTATTTGTTGCTTTGGACTACCACGGATTACGCGGATTAAACGGATTAATATACTACGAATTATACGAATTATTTATTGCTTTGGACTACCACGGATTACGCGGATTAAACGGATTATTTGTACCTGACGAATATCGGGCCTACGGGCTCCCTCAGGGCTTGAGGAGGATGTTGACGAGGGCGGTGATGTCGGCGGTGTTGACGGCGCCGTCGCCATTGATGTCGGCTGTGGGGCTGGCGGCCTGGCCAAGGAGGACGCTGACAAGGGCGGTGACGTCGGCAATGGTGACATAGCCGTCGGCGTCGACGTCGCCCGCCTGGGGCGCTCCGAGATAGAACAGCCGGAAGTTGTCGAAGCAGGTCCAGTCCTCGCCGTTCTTGTTGTCGAGCTTCATGCCGATGGTCAGCTTGCCGTCGGTGACGACCGCGCGGATGGGCACGTTCTCGTAATAGCCGTCGCGGAAGGCGATGGAAGCCTTGCCCTTGCTGTTGGGATAGCGGTAGGTCGTGCCGTTGATGTCGACGCTGAAGTCGGCATATTCGGCAGGCAGGGCCGTCGACAGCTGTGGCTGCAGATAGGCCTCGGTGGCGTTGATGTAGTACTTGGCACGGCGCACCTCGCTGCCCGCCTGCATCAGACTGATGATATAGTCGCTGTTGTTGGATTCGCTGATGCGGTAGTAGCCTTGCACGCGGAGCTCATAGACGCCATTGGGCACACTGGCGAAAGTCTGGTGAATGTTGAAGTTGGCATTCCACGCCTCAGCGCAGTTGTTGGAGGCATCGGCATTGCGACACCAGCCATCGCCCGGGCGCCAGTTGGAGTTGTCGGCGTTCTTCCAAGCGTTTTGCTCGTTGTTGTAGCGGTCGAAGCCCTGGTTCTCGACGAGGAAGGTGGCGTCGGCGGGATCGGCGGCCGTCGCACGGGAGAGGTCCTCACGCTCCTGTCTCGGGACGAACTGCCACTGGGCGGCCTGGCCTTCAGGCATGCCCTCGGCCACGAGGATGGTGCCGCCGGCCATAGCCTGGAGATAGCTGTCGCCATTCTTCAGCGTATAGATGGCGTTGGCCTGGTCGACGCACTCGAAGGTCCACGGTGTGGGCGTATTGTCAACGTAGACCGTCTGGCCATTCCCGTCGGCGATGAAGATGCCGCGCCCGATGCCGTTGACGTTGGTGACGAGCGTGAGCGTGCCGTCGCCGGCATTGCTGACGGCTATCGGCATGCCGCACTTGTCGAGCGAGGCGCGTGTGCCCCAGTCGTTGGCGAGGGTGATATACTGGTTGCGCCCGAGATTGCGGACATAGTACTGGCCCGTGACCGGGGCGCTGGGCGTAGTCGTCGCGATCAAGCTGTTCTGCTCGATGATGGCCGCGCAGAGGTTGGCGCCGTTATAGCTGCCGGAGCCGGCGAAGTCCATCAGCACGCAGCCCGTCGGGCCGGGATTGGCGTTGATGGTGCTGAGGGCGAGCGCGTTGCTGGTGCTGGCATTGCTGTTGATATTGCTGTTCGTGCCAGTGGAGCCGGTATAGCCCGACGTGTGATTGATGAACATGCGGCTGGTGCTACTGTTGGTCCGGGCCTCCGCGAGGATATTGGCGATGGCCGCCGACTTGGTGCTGGCATCGTCCACCTGATAGTAGTCCTGCACGACGAAGTCGACGCCGTTGGCCGAACGGACATCGCGCGTGGTGTTGTCGTTCCAATAGTCAATCGTGTAGCCATCGGCAAAATAGTCGCGGCTGATCACCAGCACCTTTCCGCGGACGTCGCTGAGGCGCAGGCCGGGGCTGAAGGGCATCACATTGGAGAAGCTGCCGACAATGGCGGCCACCTTTGGCTGCCACAAGCTGGCCTCACCATCCTCCTTGCGCATCAGGACGACGGCAAACTCGCTGGAATAGGTCGACAGGCGGCCGGTGATCGTGGTGAGGGCCTGACGCAGGGTCAGCTTCGTCGCCAGCGAGCCGTGGTTGATGGTGCAGTCGTCGCCGCTGTCAGACGGGCGAAGGTCGAAGACGCGCACGCCGGCGTCCCAGAGGCCCGCCAGCTCCTTGTCCTGACATTTTCCCGAGATGGCCCCGCCTATTGCGCCAAGGCCCGAGAAGCCATGCCCCGTGGCTGCATTGTGGGCTCCTGGCAGGGACATCTGCGAGATGTAAATGTTGTCGTTGAGGCCTGCCATCCATTGCTTCAGGTCGACGGCGGCCGAGGCATTGCCAAGACAACCGGCGAGGCAAAGGAGAAGTAGCTTGATCCTTTTCATTGTCTGTCAGTTTTTGTCTAATCTTCATAACTCAAACTTCAGATGAGCTGAATTCATAATCATAGCGCTCACCTGACCACAACCTTGCGGCCGTTCTGGATGTAGAGGCCGTGGGCAGGCTTGGGGACGCGACGGCCCTGCAGGTCGAAGACATAATTATCAATTGTCAATTCTCCATTGTCAATTGCCGAAATCCCCGTCGGGTCGGCGTAATCGACGGAGCGCAGGATGGCCGAGGAGGAGGTGCCGCCAACGGTGACGTGGAAGATGAAGTTGGCACGGGCCTCGTCGCCACGGGCGTTCTTGCGGTAGCGCAGGGCCTGGCGGATGGTGAACGTCTGTCCCTCACGGCAGCGGCTGGGATACTGACCGATGCTGAACGCGAGCACGCTGGGCGTGAACTCCGAGAAGACCATGCCGTCGGCATAGCTGCTGACCGTGCCGTCGGCGCCGAACCAGTGGCCGTAGCCCGTGGCGGTGAAGTCGCTCTGGACGAGCTCGCCGTCGGGTGAGCAGGCGTAGAGCAGGATCTTGCCGTTGGCGGGACCGCGGTCGTCCCAGCCCTGCATCTTCGAGGCGATGTCGGAGGGCTGCAGCTGCAGGGCGGTGCCGAGCGTGGCAGCGGCGCGGCCGTTGACGGTGGCCGTAGCGCCATAGTAGGCCGTCGACGAGAGGGGGAAGCTGACGTCGTAGGTGAGGGTGACGTCGCTCAGTGGGCGCCCGTCGATGGTCGCATTGGCATAGATGGTGGCGCGGCTGGTCAGGTCGGTGCCCTCGATGCTGAACTTGTAGGGCCACATGTCGTCGTCGGCGATGCGGTCGTTCCACTTGTGCACCTGATAGCTCTTCAGGGCCGGGGCGACGACGAGCCAGAGGCGGCTGACGCCCTCGGGGACGGTGAAGGCATAGGACTCGGTCGACGTCTTGGAGCCCTGGCAGTAGACGCTGTCCTCAGCGAAGTAGCGGCGCGAGCCGTCGTTCATCAGGGCCACGTAGCCCATGCGGAATCCGCGGCTGGCGCGCGCTCCGCCGTTGGCATAGTGACGATAGCCGTTGGCGTCGGCCTCCAGCTTCTGCTCGCCGCTGTCGCCATTGAGGAAGGTACCGGGGTCGGCCTCCAGGAGCTGTGCGCCGACGGTGAGCCCCGTGAGCGAGGTGCTGACCTCAGTGCCTGCGGCGGGCACCTCGAGAGGTATGACGTTGAAGCCCGTGCCCTGCGGACAGGAGAAGAGGGCCACCTGATACTGGTCGTCGTCGGTGAGCACGCAGCGGTAGTTGAAGTCGCCGATGTAGTTGTTGCGATAAGGCACGCAGACGTCGAGGTCCCAGGTCACCAGCCGGCAGGCATAGTCGAAGTAGAGGCGGTAGAGGTCGCGGGCGGAGAGCCCCTTCAGCTTCATGAGCGCCGAGTTGAAGTCGGTGCCGTTGCCACGCGTCTGGCCGGTCATAGGCGTGTTCCAGACCTGCGCCACGGTGGTGATGTCGCCGTAATACTGGCAGAGGAAGTAATGGAACCAATAGCTCTGATAGCGGTGCCACTCGTGCGAGAAGGCGTAGTTGTGGGAGTTGCGGAAGATGCCGATGCTCTGGCTGTACATCTCGCCCGGATAGGACTGGCAGGCCTGCCACTGGGCCGTCTGCTCCCAGATGGCCTGTCCGCTGCCGCAGGCGAGGTGGAATCCGGTGTTGTCGGTCGAGGAGTCCTGATGGCCGCTGTGCTCGGCATAGCACATGTAGTGGAACGAATGGCCCACCTCATGGGCGACGCTGTGGCCCACGGGCTTGCAGGTCGAGGGGTTGAGCCAAAGGGCCGAGATCTGGAAGTCGTAGCCGCCGCCGTAGCAGGTCCACTCAGTGGTGTGGTTCATGAGCACCATCACCTTGTATTTGCTGAGGTTCGAGGTAATGGGGTCGACGAAGCCGAGCTGGTTGATCTCGAGCTCATAGAAGGCCTCGCACTTCCTGAGCAGGTCGTCGATGTCAACGTAGTAGAAATCGCTGCGTGGCAGCTCCTTCGGGTTCTTGGTGTAGTACTTGTCCCAGAAGATGATGACGTTGTCGCTCTCGACGGAACGGGTCTTCGACCATGTGTACTTCCCTTCGGGGTCGCTCTCCTTGTAGAGCAGCGTGTCAGTGCGGTTCTGGCGCCACTCGTCAGGAATATAAACCGTTTTCTGCGCCATGGCTGCCATAGCCGTAACGAACATGATTGCAATTGTAAACAGACGCTTCATATTTAGAATCTTTCAGTTAGTTTGTTTCCGTTGTTATATTACCAGCCCCAGTCGTTGCCGGTGATGGTGAAGCTGACCTTGACGTTCACCTTCAGCAGCGTGCCGTCGTGGGGATACTGATATTGCATGGTGACGGTGTGGGCATCGTCCCAGCAGTTCCACTGGTAGAGGCCGCAGTTCCAGTTCCACAGATCCTGGAACACCTCGATGTAGACGTGGCCGTCGTTGAAGTAGCCGGGATTGCCATCCTCGTCGAACCAGCCGCCGAAGACGCCGTTGGTGTGGTTCTCGCCCTCGCTGCCGTCGGTGTTGAGCGGCACGATGCTGAGGTTGGCTTCCTGCAACTCGCTCTCGCTGAGCCCCATGAGACTGCACACACGCTGGCGGCTGACGCGCACCTTGCTGTCCTGGTCGTAGCCTCGGTTCCAGTCCATGGTCACGCTGGTGTTGACGGTGCCGCAGAGCTTGCCTTCGGTCACGGGCGTGTCGTCGGGTTCGGGGATGGCAGCTATCAGATAGGAAATGTGGGTGAGGCGGTTTTTCAGCCATGTGTGCATCTTCTCGAGCTCGCCGTCGAAGGTCTTGCCACGCAGCGGCCAGCGCGAGAACTCGCGGTCGACGGCACCCGACTGCCGCATCTGCTCGACATACTTCATGCACTCTGCCCAACAGTGGGTCAGGATGTCGTCCTTCACCGCCTTCCACTGCGCCTTATAGGCCTCGACAAATTCCTTGCAGCCAAAGAGGTCGGTGAAGAACTGCGGCACGTAGTTGTAGTTGCCGTTGCGCTTCAGGGGGTTGGTGCCCATGACGGTCTCCGTGGCATTGGCAAAGAAGTTGTGGCCGGTGTACATGTCGCCCCAGTCGAAGTCGTAGCCGGCATCGAAATCCCACAGCGGGCCCATCACCCAGGGGCCGTCGCCGTCCTTGTGCATGAAGATGGAGCGGGGGGCGGAGAGCTCGACGTTGTAGATGAACTCCTGAATCTGCAGATACTTGATGAACGAGGGAATGTCGAGCAACTGCTCAACCTGCTGATAGTCCTTTGCCTTGATGGCCTGCTCCAGCTCGGCGAGGACGGCGCGGACGGAGTCGACGGTGTTAGGAGTGAAACGCTCGTCGTCGGGATATTTCACGCAGACGGGCATGCGATAGACCTCTGACCAAAAATTATCCTGTGCATAGGGACTCTCGGCGGGGCCGTCGTCGACGTCAAGGCTGATGAGGATGCCGCGGTCCTTGCTCACGGCGACGCGGTTGCTGTTCTGCTGCACCTGCTCGGTCAACTGATAGAGCCCGCGGTAGTCGCCGTTGACGAACAGCTCGACATAGCGCGTATGATTAGTATAGGGCAGTCCGACGTAATGGCCCATCTCGAAGACGAAAGTGTTCATCAGGTCGGTGACGTCGCGGTAGTTGGCCAGCAGCACCCAGCTCTTGGCCTTGTCGAGGCCCAGCATCTTGTGCTTCTCGTTGAGTTTCAGGCGATAGGGCTTCTTGTCGTACCAGAGGAACGAGCTGTTGCCGCGGCCGCGGATCTGGCCGTTGAGCGAAAGATTGGAAAAGGAGCCCTGTCCGTTCAGCGAGACGTGGCAGTCGGTGTAGTAGTCGCGCGAGGTGATGTCTCTGCCGTCGGCCGTGGTGACGAAAAGCTGGAACACCTGATAGGGGTCCTTGGTCTCCGTGAGCGGCTCGTCCTCAATCTTGAGGCTGTCAATCTGTCCGATGGCGAAGGGCACGGTCATGTCGCCCGTGACGTTGAACTGCAACGTCCGCAGGTCGTCGTCCACGGTGATGTCGACGATGCTGTCGGCCGCCACGGGGAAGTTCCATTGTCCGCCCAGCTGACTCATGTAGATGTGAGCCCGCTGCTGCGCTGCCACCGGAAGCACCGCCAGCACGAGAAGCAGGCATAAGCTACCGAATCTCATAACCTTCGAAATAAGGAACCTGTTGTTTGCCGGCACCGTCCAGCGGCTGGCCATAGTTGACTTTCCACTCCAGCACGCCGCCGGACTCACCCTGGCGCAACTGGGCCACGATCTTCAGCTCCTGCGTGGAGACGGGCCGGAAGTCGACGCTGTTGTAGCAGTCCTTGAGTACAGTGAAGGGCGAGTGCTGCTCCACCTCGCGCCAGGCGCCGTCCTCGGTCTTGTAATAGAGCGTCCACGACTCGGGCACGCGGAAAGAGCCGTCGTAATGGTCGAAGTCGAGCCAGTAGACCTGCACGTTCGAGACCTCGTAGGGTTTATCGAACTTATAGGCGATGCTCTCCTTCGTGCCGCGCTTCAGCCACCAGTAGTGGTAGGGCTTCGAGGTGTCGCTGGAGCGCTTGGGTTCCCACTGGTCGTTGACGCCGCCGGCCCATCCGTCGGTGGGGGCCGTCTCGGGCGCATCGTTCTGGATGGGCCCGCGGTTGCTGAAGGTCATGGCGCGGCTGGCAATGGTCTCTATCGGTGCTGGCACGGCCTTGGCAGGGCTGTTGGCAATCCAGACCTCCATCGGCTGCGGGCCGCGGTTGTTCCATGTGGAATAGGGAATGGCACGGAAGGCGACATCCTTCACTTCGCCCGAGCGCTCCACCTTCTTGGCCTTGCCGTCGAGCACGACGACGCCACCGAGCAGGCTGCGCTCGAAGTGATGATTGATCTCTGACGAATCGAGGATATACTTGTCGAAAATGGTGCTGTCGGGCTGGTCATTGCCTTCGATGCAATAGACCACCGGCCCGCGCTCAAAGGCAATCTTGCCCCGCAGGTCCTCGGCATTGTCGTTAGCCACGATGCGACGGACATTCATGGGGAAGTTGATTTCGACGACGTCGCCGGCCTTCCATTTGCGGCTGATGGTGACATAGTCGTCATTCTCAGGATACAAGGCCTTGCCATTGACACTGACCTCGTAATTGGCGGCCTTGTCGAGATAAGCATAAAGATTGTTGTTCGTGGGCGACGTCTTCAGCCACGACGGGATGCGGAGCTTCAGGGCAAAATTGCCTCCGCCCTTCTTCACCTTGACCTGCACGCGGCCGTCCCAGGGGTAGTCGGTCGTCTGTTCCAGTTCAACGTTGCCTATCTTTGCCGTGCCCTGAGCGTAGAGGTTGACATAGATGTTCTTACCCTGAACGGCATAGATATAATTAGGCACGGAGGCAATGAACCGCGTCACGTTGCCCGGACAGCAGGCACAGCCGAACCACTTCTGCCGCTCGTGCTCGCCGTCGCTCTCAAGCGGGTTGTCGTAGAAGAAACGGTCGCCGGAGAGCGACACACCGCTCAGCACATTGTTGTAGAGCGCGCGCTCCACGACGTCCATATACTTCGACTCGCCTGTAGCCAGGAACATGCGGTGGTTCCAGTAGACATTGGCGATGGCGGCGCACGTCTCGCAGTAGGCCGTGTGCGAATTGAGCTCATAGTTGGGCCCGAAGCCCTCGCCCTGCGGCCGCGAACCGATGCCGCCGGTGATGAACAGCTTTTTCGAGGCCATGTTTTGCCAGATGCGCTCCAAGGCATGCTGATAGGCCGTGTCGCCGGTGAGGGCAGCCATGTCGGCCACGCCACTGTAGAGATAGCCCGCACGGACGGCATGACCGACGATCTCGTCTTGTTCGAGAATCGGCTTATGGTCCTGCGAGTATTCGCTGGGGTGGTGGCCGTCGGTGCAGCGGCCCGTCTCCTCGATGAAATAGCGGGCTCCGTCGAGATATTTCCTGTCGCCGGTCACCTTGTAGAGCTTGCAGAGGGCCATCTCGATGATGGGATGGCCGCCCGGGCGGTGGATCTGCCCTTCATCGGGGCCGAACGTGCGGCAGACCAGGTCGGCATTCTTGATGGCCACATTGAGGAAATTGCGCTTGCCGGTGGCGCGGTAGTGGGCCACGGCACTCTCGATGAGGTGGCCGCTGTTGTAGAGCTCATGCGAATTGATCTTCTCCCATTTCGAGCGTCCCCACCAGCCGGAGAGACGGTAGCACTTGTTCGTGACGCAGGTGGTCAGATAGCCGTCGTCCTCCTGAGCCTTGGCTATGAGGCTGATGACGGAGTCAAGATATTGGTCGAGGCGCCGGTCGTAGTGCACGGCCAGACTGTACGAAGCGCCCTCGATGACCTTGTAGGGGTCGGTGTCGTCGAATGAGAAGTCGCCCTGATGCTCCTTCACGTCGGTGGTCATCCGGCCGTTGTTCTGGGCAGCCAATGCGAAATTGTCGAAACGCCCGTTGCGCTCACACTCGCGGAAAGCCGAGGGAATGCTCACCGTGCGGTTGGTCTCTATGCGGGGTGCCCAGAAGCCGTCGCTGAGGTGCACCTGCGTGAAGGGCACCTCGCTGATAGTTCCCCGACCAGTGTTCTGGGCAGCAAGGGTCATCGTGCCCAGCGCCGCCATGGTCATCAGAATCCACGTCTTATTTTTCATCTGTCGGATAGGTTTTTAGTGGTTTTGCTTTTTCTTTTTGCAAAATTACATTATTATTGCGAAAAACAATAGAAGTATAGTCCAACGAAATAAAAAAAATGTCTAAACGGGCGGGAAATAAGTACTTTTGACCTCTTTTTTTGTGGTTATTAGACTATTATCGCACCGCAAATGGAAAAAAAATTGTATTTTTGCAGGTGACTTTATCAACATCGACATGACCAAGAACCTGAAACTCCTGATGCTTTCTCTGCTGCTCTGCATGGGCAGCACCACCCGGGCCAAGGACTACGTGCTGACATCGCCCGACGGCAGGCTCACCGCCACACTCTCGAACGACGGCGGACTGAGGCTGAAGGTGACCCGCGGCGCCATGACCCTTGTCGACGTGACCGACATGGGGCTCGACGCTATGACCACGACCATACGCTCGGTCAAGACAACCACCGTCAGCGAGCACATCGAGGCGCCCTTCTATCGCCAGCGGTCGTTCGACGCCGTGGCCCGCCAGATGGACGTCAGGCTGCGTGGCGGCTTCGGCCTTCAGGTGCGCGCCTACAACGAGGGCGTGGCCTATCGCTACTACACCACCGCCAAGGGCGAGACCATCGTCACCGACGAGGCGACCACCTTCCGGTTTCCCGACGGCGCAAAGGCATGGCTCGCCTACTCCACCAACGACGAGAAGCCTTTTGCCATGGCCTTCCAGAACGTCTATCACGCGACGGCATTGAACCAGGCTGAGCATAAGCCCGTCTTCCTGCCGGCCACCGTGCAGGTGGGCTCGACGAAGGTGACCATCCTCGAGAGCGACCTGCGCAGCTATCCGGGCATGTTCCTCCTCCCCAGCGGCAACACGCTGAAGGCCGTCTTCGCCCGTTACCCCAAGTCGATGGGCTACTATCCCTGGCGGGGCATGAGCTACGTGCAGGAGACGGAGGACTTCATTGCCAAGACCACCGGCCCGCGCACCTATCCCTGGCGCATCATGGCCGTCAGCGACGACGACCGCCAGATGCCGGTGAACAACCTGGTCTATGCACTGGCCGCGCCGAACCGGATCGGCGACACCTCGTGGATCAGGCCCGGCAAGGTGGCCTGGGACTGGTGGAACGACTGGAACCTGCGGGGCGTCGACTTCGTGGCCGGCATCAACACGCCCACCTATCTTTATTATATTGACTTCGCGGCCAAGTATCATCTGCCCTACGTCGTGCTCGACGAGGGATGGTACGACTCGTCGCGCGGCGACCTGATGCACCCCATCAAGGACATCGACCTGCAGCGGCTCATCGAGCACGGGCGCCAGAAGGGCGTGGGCATCGTGCTGTGGACGGTGTTCAACGTGCTCGACGAGCACCTCGAGGAGGCTTGCACGAAGTATGCGGCCATGGGCGTCAAGGGATTCAAGATCGACTTCCTCGACCGCAACGACCAGACGGCCGTCGAGATGGCCGAGCGGCTGGCCAAGGCCTGTGCCGGGCATCGCCTCTTTGTCGATTTTCACGGCTTCTATGCCCCCACGGGCATGAGCCGCACCTATCCGAACATCCTCAACTATGAGGGCGTCTTCGGCATGGAGGAATGCCGCTGGGCGAAGAAGGACACCGACATGCCGCTCTACGACGTCACCTTCCCCTTCCTCCGCATGATGGCCGGACAGGTGGACTTCACGCCGGGGGCCATGCGCAACGGCACGCGCTCGAACTGGGTGGAGTGCTATCAGAACCCCGTCTCGATGGGCACGCGCTGTCATCAGGCCGCCTGCTACGTGGTCCACGACACGCCCTTCACGATGCTCTGCGACACGCCGACGAGCTACGAGCGTGAGCCTGACTACACGGCTTTCATCGCCTCCATCCCCGACGAGTGGGACGAGACGCGCATCCTGCTGGGCGAGTTAGGAAAGTTCATCGTCACCGCCCGCCGCAAGGGCAGCACGTGGTATGTGGCCGGCCAGACCAACTGGGACCAGCGTAGCCTTGACCTGCCGCTCAGCTTCCTCAGCGAAGGCTCCTATGCCGTAACGATGCTCACCGACGGCATCAATGCCAACCACAACGCCGAGGACTATCTTTTCAACAAGCAAACACTCCGCGATGGCGACACGCTGCAGCTGAAGATGGCCTCCGGCGGCGGCTTCGTGCTTCGACTACAGACTACAGACAATAAAACACAATTATAATTATGAAAAAGCTCGTTATTCTTTTCTCATTTCTCATTTCTCATTTCTCATTTAGCGTAGCGCAAAAGGGTTACCCCATCACGCCCGTGCCCTTCACGCAGGTGAAGGTGGCGCCCGGCACGTTCTGGGGACAGCGCCTGCAGGCCAGCCGCGAGGTGACCGTGCCTCTGGCCTTCTCGAAGTGCGAGAGCGAGGGCCGCTACACCAACTTCACCAACGCTGCCCAGCACCTGAAGGATCCCTCGAAGGTGTTCAAGGTCAACGGCGTCGGCTACTCGTTCGACGATACCGACCCCTACAAGACGCTTGAGGGGGCGGCCTATATCCTGCAGACCTATCCCGACAAGCGGCTGGAGGCCTACTGCGACTCGGTCATCGACATCATTGCCACGGCACAGGAACCCGACGGCTACCTCTACACCGCACGCACGCAGAATCCCGCCAACCCCCACCACTGGGCTGGCGACCGCCGCTGGGTGAAGGAGGAGGACCTCTCGCATGAGCTCTACAACCTGGGCCACATGGTCGAGGGCGCCGTGGCCTACTGGCAGGCTACGGGCAAGCGCAAGTTCCTCGACATCGCCTGCCGCTATGCCGACGTGGCCTGCCGCGAGGTTGGCCCCGGACCCGGTCAGATGTGCGTCGTGCCCGGCCATCAGATTGCCGAGATGGCCATGGCCCGCCTCTACTTAGCCACCGGCCAGCAGCGCTATCTCGACTTTGCGAAGTTCCTGCTTGACTACCGCGGCAAGACGGAGATCAAGAGCGACTACTCGCAGAGCCACATGCCCGTCGTCGAGCAGGACGAGGCCGTCGGCCACGCCGTCCGCGCTTCCTACATGTACGCCGGCATGGCCGACGTGGCCGCGCTGACCGGCGACTCGGCCTACATCCGCGCCATCGACCGCATCTGGGACAACATCGTCTCGCGCAAGCTCTACATCACCGGCGGCATCGGAGCCACGGCCAGCGGCGAGGCCTTCGGGCGCAACTACGAGCTGCCCAACATGAGCGCCTACTGCGAGACGTGCGCCGCCATCGGCAACGTCTACGTCAACTACCGTCTCTTCCTGCTCCACGGCCAGTCAAAATACTACGACGTGCTGGAGCGCACCCTCTACAACGGCCTCATCTCGGGCGTCTCGCTCCGCGGCGACGGCTTCTTCTATCCCAACCCCCTGGAGTCGATGGGCCAGCACCAGCGCCAGGCCTGGTTCGGCTGCGCCTGCTGCCCGTCGAACATCTGCCGCTTCATTCCCTCGCTGCCGGGCTATGTCTATGCCACGAAGGGCAGTGCCGTCTATGTCAACCTCTTTGTGCCTGGCTCGGCCACCCTCAATCTCGGCAAGAAGAAGGTGGGGCTGACCCAGACCACTGACTATCCCTGGAACGGCGACATCGCCATCACCATCGACAAGAACACCGCCGGCGAGTTCGCCATGAAGATCCGCATCCCCGGCTGGCTGAAGGGTCAGCCCGTGCCCTCCGACCTCTATCGCTACACCGACAACCATCGCCTCGGCTACACCATCACCGTGAACAACTCTGTGGTCGGCGATTTAGTCGCCGACGGCTATTACACCATCAACCGCCGCTGGAAGAAAGGCGACAAGGTGCAGATCCACTTCGACATGGAGCCGCGCACCGTCCGCGCCCTCAACCGCGTGTCGGCCGACCGCGGCATGGTCAGCGTGGAGCGCGGCCCGCTGGTCTATTGTGCCGAGCATCCCGACAATGCCTTCGACATCATGAGCGTGCTGCTCAACCAGGAGCCCGTCTTTGAAGTGAAAAGTGAAGAGTTAAAAGTGAATAATGGGGAGGATTACCCCATCATGACGCTCACCACCGAGGCTCAGATGCTCGACTTCAACAAGCAGGGCAAGCTCACGGTCGGCGACTGCCGGCTGACGCTCATCCCCTACTACGCCTGGTGCCACCGCGGCTCGGGCAAGATGCGCGTCTGGCTGCCTCAGGACCTCTCGGCATCCAGCCCCGCACAGCCCGCCACGCTGGCCTCCGAGAGCCGCGTGGGCAGCTCGTCGGAGGTGCCCGCACTGTCGTCCATCAACGACCGGCTGGTGCCCCGCGACGAGAACGACCGCTCGGTGCCTTACACCCACTGGTGGCCCAAGAAGGCCACAACCGAGTGGCTGTCGTATGAGTTCCCGGCCGAGGCCGAGGTCAGGAGCAGCACCGTCTACTGGTTCGACGACGGTCCCTGGGGCGGCTGCCGCGTGCCGAAGTCGTGGCGCATCCTCTACCGCGACGCCCAGGGCCAGTGGCTCCCCGTGGAGGGTGCCGACGGCTATCCCGTGGCCCGCGGCACG
This sequence comes from Prevotella sp., assembly GCA_017458195.1. GTDB lineage: Bacteria > Bacteroidota > Bacteroidia > Bacteroidales > Bacteroidaceae > Prevotella. The sequence continues at coordinate 9,453 of JAFTGI010000034.1, read as the reverse complement.
GCCTGCACGGTCAACTTCACCCCTGTGACGACCAAGGCCCTGCGCCTCGAGGTCCGTCAGCCCGACGATTTCTCCACCGGTCTGTTCGAGTGGATTGTGAAATAGAAAAACTGAAAAACGGTGCTTTTCGAAGGTAATATAGGGGTATATTACTTTCAAGAAGCACCGTTTTTCGTGTTTTTGACCTGGACAACCCGGGTCGGAAAACAACGGAGAAAGGGATCAGTCATTCGGAGGCAGTCACGTCGGTGGCTGCCTTCTGATATTCTGAGGGGGTCATGCCGTTCACCTTGCGGAAGGAGCGGATGAACGAGGCGGCATTGGTGTAGCCCACCTCCTCGTAGATGGCCTGGATGGTCAGGTGGCCGTAGTGCTCGGCGTCGGTCAGGCGGCGGCAGGCCTCCTGGATGCGGCGCTCGTTGAGCAGCGTCTTGAACGTCTTGCCGTAGGTGTCGTTGATGATTTGCGAGACATACTTGACGTTGGAGCCAACGCTCTCGGCCAGCATCTGCATGCTGAAGTCCGGGTTGGAGATGACGGCCGGGTCATCGAGGGCCTCGATGATGCGGCTCTGCAGGTCGTGGTTCTGGCTGACGTAGGAGCGCAGCTGGCGCGAGCGCTCCTCACTCTGCATGATGTCGCGGTTCTTCCTGACGAGCAGCTGGTGGGCGTTGCGCAGGCGGCGGTTGGTGCGCACCAGGATGACGACGGTGAGCAGCAGCAGCGCCACGAGGACGAGCGTGACGATGATGGTGAGCCACTGCTGCGAGATGGTCGAGTTCAGGCGGTCGATGTGGCGGTCGTTGAGCAGGTTCTCGTAGTCCATCAGCTCGCTGCTGGCGCGGAAGAAGGTGTCCTTGCTGAACAGCGAGTCGGTGATGCTCAGGTAGCGGTTGCGCCAAAGGGCCGATGCCTCCGAGTCGCCCTTCATCTGGCACGCCTCGGCCAACAGGGCCGCCGCCGTGGCTACCATCTCGGGGTCGCCCTGCCCGGTGGCCATGGTGAAGCATCGCTGGGCGTCGTCCCATGCCCGCTCGTAGTCGCCCTGCAGCATCACGATGTTGGTCATCTCGAGCTGCTGAAAGAGCTGCAGCCGCCGGTCGCCGATGTACTGGCGGGCGAAGTCGAGCGTACGCTGATGCAGGGCGAGAGCCTCGTCGAGCTGTCCCCTGGCCTTGGCGATGCGCGCCTGATTGTACATCATGAAGTATTTCCGCTCGGGCGATGCCCCGCTGAAGACCGTGTCGATCTTCTCGAAGGCGGCCTGCGCCTTGTCGGCCTGGCCCATGCGACAGTAGGAGGCGACGAGACTGCTCAGGAAGCTCTGCTGCATGACCGTGTCGCCCTGCTGCAGGGACAGGTCGTAGCCCTTGCGGTGGTAATAGACGCTGCGCTCATAGTCGCCCAGCTTGCTGTAGATGTTGCCGATGTGGCCGAGGCTCCGCATGGAGGTCTTGGCGTCGTGCTCGCGGTCGGCCGTCTCAAGGGCGTGGATGAAATCGTTGATGGCCTCCTTGTACTTGCCCTCCTCGTAGAGTTCATGGCCCCGCTCGGCATAGTCGCGGCCCGTCGGCTGCCGACCGGCGTCGGCAGCTCGCACGCCGCTGCCCAGCAGGCCGGCGGCAAGTATCAGTGTCAGAAGGAGTCTGTGCATCATCCGCTCATCACTTTCGGGTGCAAAAATAATAAAAATAAACGAGATAACACAATTTTATTTGCTTAATTATTCGTAACTTTGCACCGCAAAACCTTATGGAGCGCAGGCGCCCCCGCCGCACTCCATAAACAGAAACATGCAAGCTATGAATGTCTCGGACTTTGAAATCATGGCCCCCGTCGGCTCGCGCGACTCGCTCGTCGCTGCCATCCAGGCCGGGGCCGACTCCATCTACTTCGGCGTGGAGCAGCTCAACATGCGCTCCCACTCGGCCAACCACTTCACGCTCGACGACCTCCGCGAGATTGCCGACACGTGCCGCGAGCACGGCATGCGGTCGTACCTGACGGTCAACACCATCATTTACGACGACGACATCGAGCTGATGCACCAGATTGTCGACGCCGCCCGCCAGGCCGGCATCACGGCCATCATTGCCAGCGACGTGGCCGTCATGCAGTACGTTGTGGCAAGTGAGAAGTCGGAAGGGAGAAGTGAGAAGTGTAGTTACCCTTGTGACAGTGAATCATCCGCCAGCAAAACTAATGAAACTTCTCCCTTCTCACTTCTCACTTCTCCCTTGTTAAGCGTTCACCTCTCCACCCAGCTTAACATCTCGAACGTCGAGGCGCTGCGGTTCTACGCCCAGTTTGCCGACGTCGTCGTGCTGGCCCGCGAGCTCAACATGGAGCAGGTGGAGCGCATCCACCGCGCCATCGAGGAGGAGCACATCTGCGGCCCCTCCGGCCAGCCCGTCCGCATAGAGATGTTCTGCCACGGCGCCCTATGCATGGCCGTCTCGGGCAAGTGCTACATGAGCCTGCATGCCGCCAACCGCTCGGCCAACCGCGGCGAGTGCATCCAGATATGCCGCCGCTCCTACACCGCCACCGACAACGAGACGGGCTATCAGCTCGAGATCGACAACAAATACATCATGAGCCCGAAGGACCTGAAGACCGTCCGCTTCATCGACCGGCTGATGGAGGCCGGCGTGCGCGTCTTCAAGATTGAGGGCCGCGCCCGCGGGCCGGAGTATGTCTACACGGTGGTGCGCTGCTATAAGGAGGCCATCCAGGCAGTGCTCGACGGCACGTTCACCGAGGAGCGCAAGGACGACTGGGACCGCCGGCTGGCCACCGTCTTCAACCGCGGCTTCTGGGACGGCTACTACCTGGGCCAGGAGATGGGCGAATGGAACAAGAACTACGGCTCGAACGCCACCGAGCGCAAGGTCTACATCGGTCGCGGCGTGAAGTATTTCTCGCGCCTCGGCGTGGCCGAGTTCACCGTCGACGCCACCACCTTCCGCCTGGGCGACAAGCTCCTCGTCACGGGCCCCACGACGGGCGTGATGTACCTCACCGCCACCGAGATCCACGACAACGACGGCCGTCCCGTCAGCGAGGCCCCGCAGGGCCAGCGCGTCGCCATCCCCGTAACAGGAAAAATCCGCCCCAGCGACAAGCTGTTCAAGCTGGTCAGCGAGGAATGAACAAACCGCGAGAAGGCATAAAATAAAGCAAAAACTTGCACAACTCGAAGAAAACAATTATCTTTGCACCGTCGAACCAAAAAGGAATCAATGAATGGAGGTTATCCTGAACGATTATCACAAGAAAGTGAACGCCGAAATGAGGGCAACAGTAGCATTCTGGAAAGCGCATCCGCAGTCGCGCACAGAGTCATTGAGGAGATTGAAACTCTTGCGGGAACAACGGCTTGCAAGTCAGTCCAACTCGTAAGGCAGCGACAACCACCTCTACTTCATTGACACCATCATCTATCCCTCCGGCACCGGCGGCTACGACACTTACCGAAGCCTCTCTCCCCATTACCTTCAAGGAGCCAGCCGCGAAAAGGCATAAAAACACAACTATTATATTCAACGAATATGACCATCAACGAACGACAAGACGAGATTATTGCTGAGTTCCAGGACTTCGACGACTGGATGGACCGCTACCAGCTGCTCATCGACCTGGGCAGCGACATGCCGGCACTCGACCCCATGTATAAGACCGAACAGAACCTCATCGACGGCTGCCAGAGCCGCGTCTGGCTGCAGGCCGACCTGACGCCGGAGGGCCTCATCCACTTCCAGGCCGAGAGCGACGCCCTCATCGTGAAGGGCATCGTCTGCCTGCTCATCCGCGTGATGGACATGCAGCCGCCACGCGACATCCTCGACGCCGACCTCTACTTCATCGACCGCATCGGCCTGCGCGAGCACCTCTCCCCCACCCGCTCGAACGGCCTCGTGGCCATGGTCAAGCAGATGCGCATGTACGCCCTGGCCTTCAGCGCCAAGGCGTGAGCATAACGATTAGAAAAAAAGAAGACTACGAATTTCACGAATTTGACGAATTTTTATAACCCCTAAATTCGAATAATTCGTGAAATTCGTAGTCTTCTTTATGCTGTCCCGATTACTTATTCATGTACTTGATGCTGAGCTGCTTGCCGTTGTTCAGGGTGATGGTCTTGACGATCAGGCCCTTGGTGGCAGCGTTCACCTCGCGTCCGGCGATGTCGTGATAGCGCACGACGGCCACGCTGTTGTCGAGCGACGTGTCGATGCCAGTCTCAACGTCGAGAGACTGATACGACGTCTCCTTCGTGTTCACGTCGTACCACAGAATCTGTGAGCAGCGACGCTCGCCGCCACCGGTGTAGACGGTGCACACGCCGACGCTCTCGCTGGGCTGGAATCCGTAGCGCATGATGTGGACCTTGTTGCCCCAGACGTCCATGTAGCCGGCAAACTGGCGGCCACTGTGGTCCTTGATGTCGTCATAGTAGTAGATGTCGGTGACGGCCTCGTCGATCTCATAGTCCTCGGGATCGAGTTCGAAGGGCGTGGTGTCGTAGTCGAGGAAGACGTTGTAGTACATCTTCTTCGGGTTGATGCTGCCGCCGTTGGTGGAATAGGTGGGCAACATGAATCCGAAGTTGCACGAGCCCGACGACTCCAGCTCGTCGACATAGGTCAGGAATTGCGGATTCATCGGGGTGAGGGCCACATCCTCGAAGATGGTCAGCTCGGGCGTCTTGAAGTAGGTGAGGTAGTAGACGGCGTCAGGCGATCCGTCGATAGAGATGAAGTCGGTGCCCTGAGCCTTGATGGCGCGCGTCTCGGCATCGTAGGTCAGCTCTATCTTGTCAGCTATCACCCAGTCGTCCTGATACGACTTGAGGACAGCCTCACCGACGTGGCAGAACATGTGATAGTTATTGCCGTGGTTGTTGGTGCTCCGATAGTGGCCCAGGTACTGGTTGGAGGCGATGGTCACCTTGTCGCCGTCGATGGTGCCGACGACCCATCCCTCGAGTGCGTCGAACAGCTTCAAGTAGATCTTGTCGTCCTGCTGAACGGCGTCGATGAACTCCACGTAGTTTGAGGTGCCCTGATAGAACGTCATCTGATAGCAGTCGGCCTTGTCATAGGGGGCAGGCTTGGCGATGGTGGCGTTCAAGGGACGCACGTTGACATTCCACATGACGAACAGATCCTTGTAGAAGCTGCCCTGGCTGTAGTAGGCGCAGCCGATGGCGTAGGGCGACATGGCGTTGTCCTCAAGTCCGCGGTTGTATTCGTCGATGCTCGAGAGCACACCGTCCTTGTAGATCATCTTGATGTCGTCGTAGGTCTGTTCGTACTTCACCTTGGTCATCGTCTTGCCGGTCTGCTCGTTCACCTCTTCCTCGGTCCACGACCTGTACTTGGTGATCCAGAGTTTCTCCAGTTGGCCGTTGTACATGTTGGTGTGCACCAGCTGGCGCTTGATGACGATGGTGTCGCCCTCGCCACGGGTGGCCTTGACCCAGCTCTTGGCGAAGACCTCATAGTCGAACAGGTTGTTGATGTAGATGTTGCCGTCGTCGCCTTCCACGATGCTGGCAATACCGGCGTTCTGTATCTCCCAGGCCGGTGAGCCCAGGCAGTTGTAGCCACGATAGCTGAGCAGCATGTTGTCGATGAGCTTGCCTGCAGGCTGCTCAGTGATGACGTTGACGTCCTCTTCCTCTGTCTGTGCGCTGACGGGCGACAGTGCAAGCAGCGAGGCCATGATGGTTAAAGCTAAAGATTTTCTCATAATGAAAACGGTTTAAAGGGTTAATATTGTTTTAATTGACATTTATTTATGAATCACCTTCCGGTTCGACTCGACGTAGAGGCCATGGCGGGGGTTGCTGATGCGGCGGCCCTGCAGGTCGTAGCAGGCCGGGCTGACGGCCTTGGCGTCGCGGGCTATGGTGCTGACGGCGTCGGGCTCATCCAGTGAGCTGCGGCCGGCCCACGCCTTGTTGGCATTGGCGATGGTGGTGGTGCGGGTGTCGATGAGCAGGGCGTTGACGCGCAGCTTCTTCTTGTCGCTGATCAGCTCTTCGGGGATGGCCGTGATGTCGAACGTGTACTTGCAGCTGTAGGCCTTCTCGCCCTCGACGCTTTCGGGCAGCGAGCCGGCGATGGGCTGACTGCCCGACCAGCCGACAAACACATCATTGAAGACCAGGCCCGACACGTAGGCGTCGCCCTTGACAAACTTGTCCATCGACGGGGGCAGCGGCGTGGCGTAGTTGCGATAGTTGTTCAGCTGAACCCAGTCGCCCGTCGTGCCCGACAGGCCGTCGCTGGTCAGGATGAACGACAGGGCGTAGTGCACGTCGTCATCGTCGAAGGGGAACGTCACCAGTGCCTCGACCTCGAGCGTCGTCTCATCAATCCATTCCGACTGCACCTCGACGGCTGCCGGAGCAATCACGCTGCAGGCCATCTGCCATGCCTCGTCGATGCCCATGTCACCGATGCCTCCAAAGCCGAAGAAGGGGTCGCAGACAGCCGTGCGGTCGAGCACGCCGCAGGGATAGCCCGGCCATCCGCCCAGCTGGTCGCTGTTCCAGGGGAACTGCGAGGGTGCGAGGATTTCCATGGGCTCCTTGGTGGTCGAGCCGTTGTTGTGGCTATGGTATGAGATGCCTATGAAGTCGTCGGGATGCAGGCGGTTCATTTCCTCCAGGCCGACGAATCCGCGGGGGCACCAGCCGCACCACGTGCCGGTGTACTCCTCGAGCACGGCACGGTGGACGGGCAGTTCGCGATAGCACTTCACGGTGGTGCCGGCGGCAGCATCGGTCAGGCTGTTGGCCACGCTATTGACGCGATCCACGCGCACGACGACGTCGTAGAGGCCCTGCTCCGTCGGGGCGGGCACGTTGACGGTCATTTTCGTGCGGCGGCCGCAGATGGCGGGCAGCGGCTCGGCCAGCTCGGCGTGGCCCGTCTCAGTGAGCTGATCGCCCACGAGGACGGTGTAGTCGACTGACGTGACGCTGTTGCCGCCGCAGTTGATGATGTCAACCTCGGCCTGGCCCTGCTCACCGCACAGCATGTGGCCCGACGTGACTCGGTCCACCCTGACGGCGTTCTGCAGGATGTCGCCCTCCAGCAGCACCTCGATGGCCAGGGCGCCCTTCTCGCCGTCGAAGGTGTAGAAGCGGCCGCGATAGAGGCCCGATGTGTGGACGAACAGTCCGTTGTCTGAGCCCATGTCGGTCAGGCGTATCGGCGCCTTATTGACGTCCTTGGCGGCGAGCACGCTGTAGCCCACGTAGATGCCCTCGTCGGTGATGGTGTAGGGGGTGCTGAACATGACCTCGTTGACGCCCTCGACGGCATCGAAGTCGAGCGTCTCGACGTCGGGTCCGATGAATTTAGTGCTCTTGACCGTCAGTTCCTTCGACAGCCAGGCCCGCGTGGCGCTCAGGCCCTCGATGGTGGTGAAAAAGATGCGCACGCCCTTCACTTGGCAGCCCACGAAAGCCGGATCGGCAATGCGCAGCGCCACGTCGTAGGTCTCATTGCGCGAATCGCCCGTGCCATAGTCGTGGGTGCCCTCGCCGAGATTGTAGACGGCCGAGCCGGCCAGCGCGGCGATGTGTGTGGCCAATGACAACAAGAAAACAAGTAAAAATTTTTTCATGATAATTTAGGTAACTGTTTGTTTATCGTCTGCAAAAATAACTATTTTTTTTTTTTGAAAACGTTTTTTTACAATAAGTATATTTTTTAACGTTTCTTGACAAATTATAGCAGACGATTGGTCGTTGTGTTGTTTTATCGCTTTAAAGATACGAACAATTTACGATAAAACAAAAAATCTTGACTTGATTTGTAATGGGTGAAAAATGACGAAATGGCGCTTCTTGAAAGTAATATACCCCTATATTACCTTCGAGAAGCGCCATTTTGTCAACGCTTCAGGACCTTCTCGGACTGCGAGCCGCGGGGGGTGCTGATGCGGACGACGTACATGCCGCGGACGAGGCGCGAGGCGTCGACGATGGCGGTCTGGCGGGCCTGGCCGCTGAGCATCTGCTGGCCGCTGGCCGAGATGAGCTGCCAGCCGAAGGGGGCGCCGTCGGGGCCCTCGATGCGGAACAGGCCGTCGCGGCCGGTGGACAGGACGCTGAAGTCGGCGGCGTCGGCCGTCGGGGCGTCGCTGATGCCTGCATTCTCGCCGAACAGGGGCACCTGGGCCTCGGTCGAGGGTCGCATGCCCTGGATGGTGGGCCAGCCCTGCTGGTCCCAGTTGATGCGGTCGAGATAGGTGACACGGCCGGCGTCGACGTTGTCGGCCTGATAACCGTGATAGATGATCCAGGTCTGGCCGGCGTCGTCCTCGACGAAGCGCGAGCAGTGGCCGGGGCCGTAGACCTGCGGGCTGTTGTTGAGCAGGGGGGAGAAGTTGTCGCCCGTGGCCGTGCGGCCGTTGCGGTCGACGTAGGGTCCGAAGAGGTTGCGCGAGCGGGTCATGACGAGGCGGTAGGTGCTCTTGGCGCCCTCGCAGCACGTGCCGGCGGAGCCTATGAGATAGTAGTAGCCCTGGTGCTTCATGATGGTCGTGGCCTCGATGAGTCCGCCGGCAATCTTCTGCGGCTGGCTGCCCTCCTTGACGGCCAGGCCGTCGTCGGTGAGCTCCACGCCGTAGATGTCGTGGAAGGAGCCGAAGAAGAGGTACTTATGTCCGTCGTCCTCGATGAAGAAGGGGTCGATGCAGTTCTCGATGCCGATCTCATCGCTGGTGAACAGCTTATGGGCGTCGTGGAAACCGCGATCGGGGCGGTCGCTGACGGCCACGCCGATGCCGGCCTGCCATGAGCCGCCCCAGGTCGACTTCGAGTAGTAGAGCACGTAGTGGCCGTCGAAGTAGTTGATGTCGGGGGCCCAGATGCCGCCGTCGGGCACCATGTCCATGGGTCGCGTCTGGTCGGTGAAGGCGGTGCCGACGTAGCGCCAGGTGACGAGGTCCTTCGACCGGTAGACGGGCACGTTGTGGGTGTCCTCGGTGGCGTAGAGGTAGAAGTTGCCGTCCTGTGCGCGGATGACCGTCGGGTCGGGCAGGCTATACTTGATGACGGGGTTCTGATAGGTGCCCACGTCGCCGTCGGCGCAGGCTGCCACGACGGCGACCATGGCCACAGCCAGCGAGAGGAATGTCTTCATAATCGTATTCATTGTTTATTTATTTATTTAATTATCGGATGTTTCACATCCTCTGTTTTTCGGTGGTACGGGGGTGCGGGGGTCAGCCTCTTCGAGGCCGAGGGTGCGAGGTCAGTTTTGCTGTTTGGATGTTCTGGGGCTATCCTCGTACCCCCGTACCTCCGCACCCCCGTACCTCCGCACCCCCGTACCTCCGCACCCCCGTACCTTCGCACCTCCGCACCCCCGCACCTCCGTACCTCCGCCCCCCCGCACCTCCGCACCTCCGCACCTCCGTACCTCCGAAACT
>JAFTGI010000052.1 GCA_017458195.1 Prevotella sp. | reverse complement strand
GCAAGCGCGTCTTCCCGAAGATACAGAACAACCGCATGCGCCTGCTGCTCCAGATGCCCGTCATCAACCAGCGCATCCGCGAGATGATCTGCAAGGAAGTGGTCAAGGCCTTCGGCGGCAACTTCTTCGAAATCATCGTCGGCGGAGCAGCCTTCAACCGCGAGGTCGAGGACTTCCTCCACAGCATATCATTCCCCTACACCGTAGGCTACGGCGCCACCGAGTGCGCCCCCATCATCTGCTATGCCGACTGGCGCGAGTTCGTGCCAGGCTCATGCGGACGGGCCGCCAAGAACATGCAGGTGCGCATCGACTCGCCCGACCCGCAGAACATCCCCGGCGAGATCCTCGCCCGAGGGCTCAACGTCATGCTGGGCTACTACAAGAACGACGAGGCCACCCGCGAGACCATCGACAAGGACGGCTGGTATCACACCGGCGACCTCGGCACCATGGACCGCGAAGGCAACGTCTTCATCAACGGCCGCTCGAAGAACATGCTCCTCGGCCCCAACGGCCAGAACATCTACCCCGAGGAAATCGAGGACAAGCTCAACTCGATGACCATGGTGCTCGAGTCCATCGTCGTGCAGCGCGACACCAAGCTCGTAGCCCTCGTCCACCCCGACTTCGACGAAGCCAAGACGATGAACTTCAGCCGCGACGACCTGCAGGACATCATGAACCAGAACCTGACGGGCCTCAACCAGCAGCTGCCAGCCTACGAGAAAATCTCCGAAATCGTCATCCACGACGAGGAATTCCAGAAGACCCCCAAGAAAAGCATCAAGCGCTACCTCTACACATAAGTAAAGCGGTGCTTTTCCCCAAGAAAAGCGGTACTTTTCTGCCAGTAAAGCGGTACTTATCCACGGGTAAAGTACCGCTTTTCTCGTATTCATTTGGTCATATCAGAATAATTTCGTAACTTTGCACCCTCAAAAAAACAAGATAGGAAAATGATTACAGTCACGAATCTGGCGATTCAATTCGGCAAAAAGGTTCTCTACAAGGACGTGAACCTGAAGTTTACAAGCGGCAACATCTATGGCGTCATCGGTGCCAACGGAGCCGGCAAGTCGACCCTCCTCAGAGCTATCAGCGGCGAGCTGGAGCCTAACAAGGGCAGCATCGAGCTGGGCCCCGGCGAGCGCCTCTCGGTGCTGGAGCAGGACCACTTCAAGTACGATGACTACAGCGTCATGGACACCGTCCTGATGGGCCACCAGCCCCTCTGGCAGAACATGAAGGAGCGCGAGGCCCTCTACGCCAAGGACGCCATGACCGAGGAGGACGGCGTGAAGGCCGCCGAGCTGGAGATGGCCTTTGCCGAGATGAACGGCTGGGAGGCCGAGAGCGAGGCCGCACAGCTGCTGCAGAACCTCGGCGTCAAGGAGGAGCAGCACTACAAGCAGATGAGCGACATCTCGAACAACGAGAAGGTGCGCGTCATGCTGGCCAAGGCCCTGTTCGGCCATCCCGACAACCTGCTGCTCGACGAGCCCACCAACGACCTCGACCTTGACACCGTGCAGTGGCTCGAGGAATACCTGTCGAACCTGGAGCAGTGCGTCCTGGTCGTCAGCCACGACCGCCACTTCCTCGACGCCGTCTCGACGCAGACCATCGACATCGACTTCGGCAAGGTGACCCTCTTCTCGGGCAACTACTCCTTCTGGTACGAGTCAAGCCAGCTCGCCCTGCGCCAGGCCCAGAACCAGCGTCTGAAGGCCGAGGAGAAGCGCAAGCAGCTCGAGGAGTTCATCCGCCGCTTCTCAGCCAACGTGGCCAAGTCGAAGCAAACAACCTCTCGAAAGAAGATGCTCGAAAAGCTTAACGTTGAGCAGATTACGCCATCGACGCGCAAGTACCCCGGCATCATCTTCGCCATGGACCGCGAGCCCGGCACGCAGATCCTCGAGGTGAAAGACCTGCGGGCCGTCGACCCCGATGGCACCGTGCTGTTCGACAACGTCTCGTTCACCATCGAGAAGGGCCAGAAGACCGTCTTCCTGTCGCACAATCCGAAGGCCATGACCGCCCTCTTTGAGATTATCAACGGCAACCGTCAGGCCGACCACGGCGAATTCAAGTGGGGCGTGACCATCACCACCGCCTACCTGCCGCTCGACAACACCGCCTTCTTCCAGTCGGAGCTCAACCTCGTCGACTGGCTCTCGCAGTACGGCAAGGGCAACGAGGTGCTCATGAAGTCCTACCTCGGCCGCATGCTCTTCCGCGAGGAGGACGTGCTGAAGAAGGTCAACGTGCTCAGCGGCGGCGAGAAGATGCGCTGCATGATAGCCCGCATGCAGCTGAAGAACGCCAACTGCCTCATTCTCGACACGCCCACAAACCACCTCGACCTGGAGTCCATCCAAGCCTTCAACAACAATCTCGTGCAGTTCAAGGGCAACATCCTATTTGCCTCCCACGACCACGAGTTCATCCAGACCGTGGCCGACCGCATCATCGAGCTGACCCCGAAGGGCACCATCGACAAGCTGATGCAATACGACGACTACATCTACGACGAGCAGATCAAGGAGCAGAAAGCCCGCATGTACAGCTGATTGTGGCACGCTATTTGCATCTATCCGGTTGTAATCATTAAACACTGACACATCATGGCAGAAGAAAGAGACATCAATATCGAAGACCAGGAAATGACTGACGAAGTGGCAGAACAGCCGCAGACTGACGAAATGGCAGACGCCGAGCCCACCGCCGAGCCCGAACAGGACCCGTTGGAGGCCGCCCAGCAGGAAATAGCCGACCTGAAGGACAAATACCTGCGCCAGGCAGCCGAGTTCGACAACTATCGCAAGCGCACCCTGAAGGAGCGCGCCGAGCTCATCCTCAACGGCGGCGAGAAGACCATCACGGCCCTGCTGCCCGTGCTCGACGACATGGAGCGCGCCCTCAAGAACGGCGAGAAGACCGACGACCCGCAGGTGCTGCGCGAGGGCATGGAGCTCATCTATCAGAAGCTCATGAAAGTGCTTGAGGCTCAGGGCGTCAGCATCATCGACACCAAGGACGCCGACTTCGACACCGAGCTGCACGAGGCCGTAGCACTGGTGCCCGGCATGGGCGACGACAAGAAGGGCAAGGTCATCGACTGCATGGCCACCGGCTATAAACTGAACGACAAAGTGATACGCTATGCCAAAGTGGCAGTAGGCCAGTAAGTGATTGAAGATTGAAAATTGAAAATTGAAATGGCTCAGAAGCGCGACTACTACGAGGTGCTGGGCGTCAGCAAGACAGCATCTGAGGAGGAAATCAAGAAGGCTTACCGCAAGATAGCCATCAAATACCACCCTGACCGCAACCCCGGCGACAAGGAGGCCGAGGAGAAGTTCAAGGAGGCCGCAGAGGCCTACAACGTGCTCCACGACGCCCAGAAGCGCCAGCAGTACGACCAGTTCGGATTCGACGGGCCCATGGGCTCAGGCGGCTTCGGCGGTTTTGGCGGGGCATCGATGGACCTGAACGACATCTTCAACATGTTTGGCGACGTCTTCGGCGGCCGGGGCTTCTCTGGCTTCGGCGGCTTTGGCAGCCGTGGCGGTCAGCGCACGCAGCAGCACCGCGGCAATGACCTCCGCCTGAAAGTAAAACTCTCGCTGAAGGAAATCAACGAGGGCGTCACGAAGAAGTTCAAGGTGCGCAAGGACATCACATGCCACCACTGCCACGGCACTGGCGCCGAGAGCGGCAGCGGCACTGAGACGTGCCCAACCTGCCATGGTCAGGGCTACGTCGTCCGCACGCAGCAGAGCCTCTTCGGCATGATGCAGACCCAGTCGGTCTGTCCCACCTGCCACGGCGAGGGCCAGGTCATCAAGAACAAGTGCCACGAATGTGGCGGCACGGGCGTCACCAAGGGCGAGGAGGTCGTCGAGATCAAGATTCCCGCCGGCGTGGCTGAGGGCATGGTCGTCAACGTGCCCGGCAAGGGCAACGCCGGCCAGCACAACGGCATCCCCGGCGACATCCAGGTGTTCATCGAGGAGGAGGAGAACGACACGTTCGTCCGCGACGGTAACGACCTGATATACAACCTTCTGCTCGACTTCCCTACAGCAGCACTTGGAGGCGAGGTAGACATCCCCACCATCGACGGCAAGAACCTGAAGGTGAAGATCGACAGCGGCACGCAGCCCGGCAAGACCATGCGGCTGCGCGAAAAGGGACTGCCCGCCGTGCAGGGCTATGGCTCCGGCCGCGGCGACCTTGTTGTCAACATCAGCGTCTACGTGCCGAAGACCCTCTCGCGTGAGGAGCGCAAGGCCCTTGAGGAATTCCGCGACAGCGACAACTTCAAGGGTGACCGCCAGACCCGGGAGAGCATCTTCCAGCGCTTCAAGAACTACTTCTCATGACCTATCAAGAGACGTGCGACTATCTGTTCCGCCAGACGCCCAGCTTCGAGAAGACGGGCAAGACGGGATTCAACGAGGGACTGGCCATCACGCTGGCCCTCGATGAGCATACGGGCCATCCGCACCGCCAGTTCCGCTCCATCCACGTCGCAGGCACCAACGGCAAGGGCTCCGTCTCGCACACCCTGGCGTCGCATCTTCAGCGGGCAGGCTATCGCGTGGGCCTCTACACGTCGCCCCACCTCGTGGACTTCCGCGAGCGCATCCGTGTGGGCGGCGAGATGATTCCCGAACAGTATGTCGTCGATTTCGTCGACGACTTCCTGAAATGGAATGAGGCCTCCCGCCTTTCACCTCTCACCTCTCACTTCCCACTTCCCGCTTCCCCGTCGTTCTTCGAGCTGACCACGGCCATGGCCTTCCGCTATTTTGCTGACCAGCACGTGGACATCGCCGTCGTCGAGGTAGGCCTTGGCGGACGGCTCGACTGCACCAACATCATCACGCCGCTGCTCAGCATCATCACCAACATCTCGCTCGACCATACCGACATGCTGGGCGACACCCTGGCACTGATAGCCCGCGAGAAGGCCGGCATCATCAAGCCCGGCGTGCCCGTGGTCATCGGCGAGGACGTCGCTGAGACGCGCCCCGTCTTTGAGCAAGTGGCCAGGCAGCAGGAAGCACCCATCATCTTTGCCTCCGACGCCCCCATCATTAGCTCGGCCATGCCCCTGCCCGACGGCGGCATGCGCTATACCACCACCGACGGCACCACCTTCGACGGCGAACTGAGTGGCCTCTACCAGGCCCGCAACACGAATACCGTGCTCCATGCCCTGCGGCTGTTGCAGCAACAGGGAATCATCGGCAGCATCGACTACGAAGCATTCATGACCGTCGGCAAGACCACCGGACTGATGGGACGCTGGCAGAAGCTGCAGGAGCGCCCGGCGGTCGTCTGCGACACAGGCCACAACGTCGGCGGCTGGGAGTATCTGAGCCGTCAGCTCGGCGCCGTCAGCTGCCGCGAGATGCACATCGTCTTCGGCATGGTCAGCGACAAGGACGCCTCGACCGTCATCAGCATGCTGCCCAAGACGGCATACTATTATTTCACCAAAGCCCAGACGAAAAGGGCCATCCCCGAGGCCGAGCTGCTGCGGATAGCCCAGGCCAACGGTCTCAGCGGACAGGCCTATCCGTCTGTGTATGAGGCCTATCAAGCCGCCATGCAGCAGGCCGCGGACGACGATTTCGTGTTCATCGGAGGGAGCACCTATGTCGTGGCCGACCTGATGAAAAGCATCATTTAGTTGTTTTTAACAACATTTTTTTGCCGATATGTTTGCACATGTCGGCTTTTTTTTGTTACTTTGCAACAAGATAACGTAACTTAAAACTTTATAAGTATGACGAATACAGAAAATGCGAATCTGTGTGGTCTGAAGAGAGAGAACTTCCAGACCACGATCAATGGCAAAAAGACTGATCTCTACATCCTGCGCAACCGCAAAGGTTACGAAGTAGCCATCACCAACTACGGCGGCGCCATCTGCGCCATCATGGTGCCGGACAAGGACGGAAAAGTAGCCAACGTTATTCAGGGACACGACAACATCCAGTCGGTCATCAACAGCCCCGAGCCCTTCCTCTCAACACTTATCGGCCGCTATGGCAACCGCATTGCGAAGGGACAGTTCACACTCAACGGCAAGGACTACCAGCTGGCCATCAACAATGGCCCCAACGCCCTGCACGGAGGCCCCACCGGTTTCCATGCCCGCGTGTGGGAGGCCCGTCAGATGGGGCCCCGCTCGCTGGCCCTGCACCGCATCTCGTCGTATGGTGAGGAAGGCTTCACCGGCGAGGTCGACGTCACCGTGGAGTTCACCTGGAGCGACGAGAACGAGCTCGTCATCGAGTACATGGCCTCGACCAACAAGAAGACCATCGTCAACCTGACCCACCACGGATTCTTCTCGCTGGCAGGTACGGCTGACCCGACGCCCACCATCGACGACCTGGTGTGCGAGATCAATGCCGACTTCTACGTTCCCATCGACGAGACCTCGATTCCCACGGGCGAGATCCTGAAGGTGGAGGGCACGCCCTTCGACTTCCGCACGCCGAAGCCCGTCGGCCGCGACATCGACGCTGACGACGAGCAGATCAGGAACGGCGCCGGCTACGACCACTGCTTCGTGCTGAACAAGCGCGAGGAGGGCGAGCTGAGCTTCGCTGCCCGCATCACCGAGCCCAACAGCGG
>JAFTGI010000051.1 GCA_017458195.1 Prevotella sp. | reverse complement strand
TGAACTGGTAGTCGTGCTCGTCGGTCTGGGGTCCGAAACGGATTTCCTTGACTTCCACCTTCACCTGCTTGGCCTTCATCTCCTTCTGGCGCTTCTTCTGCTGGTAGAGGAATTTTGAGTAGTCAATGAGACGACACACAGGCGGATTGGCATTCGGCGAAATCTCAACAAGGTCGACACCCTGCTGATGTGCCATTTCCAGCGCTTGTTTCGTAGGCATCACCGTCGATCCGCTCTCGCCTACTATGCGGACCTCGCGCACCCGAATCTGTTCGTTGACGCGGTATTGGTTCTGTTTTTTGTCAGTCTTCATTAAACGTTTACTCAAAATCGGCTGCAAAGGTACAAAAAAGTTAGGAGTTAGAAGTGCAACGCGAGCGGTTATTTTTACGTTTTACGTTTTTTTAACGAACCGCAGCGTTTTTGTGCGCTTCTGACTCCTAACTGCTTAGTTTAGAAGTTCTCCGTTTGTTCTTTGACCTCAGCGTTGACCTTGTCAATGAACTCCTGGATCGTCATGGTAGCCTGTTCGCCACCACCCTGCTGACGCATTGAGACGAGGCCCTCGGCCTCCTCTTTCTCGCCTACAATGACCATGTAGGGGATGCGCTTCAGCTCGTTGTCGCGGATCTTGCGGCCAAGCTTCTCGTTGCGCAGGTCGATGTTGGCGCGGACGCCCTGCAGGTCGAACTCTTTGGCCACGCGCTTGGCGTAGTCGTTATACTTCTCCGACAGAGGCAGGATGGCCACCTGGTCAGGCGTGAGCCAGAGGGGGAAGTGACCGCTGGTGTGCTCGATGAGCACGGCCGTGAAGCGCTCCATCGAACCGAAAGGTGCACGGTGCACCATGACGGGTGTCTTCTTCGTTTTGTCCTCGTCGGTATAGTCCAGTCCGAAGCGCTTAGGCAGGTTATAGTCAACCTGGATCGTACCCAGCTGCCAGCGACGTCCGATGGCGTCCTTGATCATGAAGTCGAGCTTGGGACCATAGAAGGCGGCCTCACCATACTCAACCTTAGCGGGAAGGCCCTTCTCACGACAGGCCTCGACGATGGCCGCCTCGGCCAGAGCCCAGTCCTCGTCGGTGCCGACGTACTTCTCATGGTCGTTGGGGTCGCGCAGCGAAATCTGAGCCTCGAAGTTGAATCCGAAGGCCGTCAGCACGATGCCGATGATGTCCATCACGTTGAGGAACTCCTGCTTCACCTGGTCTGGACGGCAGAAGATATGTGCATCGTCTTGAGTAAATGAACGTACGCGCGTGAGGCCGTGGAGCTCTCCCGACTGCTCGTAGCGATAGACGGTGCCGAACTCAGCGATGCGCAGCGGCAGGTCGCGGTATGAGCGGGGCTTCCAGGCAAAGATCTCGCAGTGGTGGGGGCAGTTCATCGGCTTCAGCATGTACTCCTCGTCCTCCTCGGGCGTATGGATCGGCTGGAACGAGTCCTTGCCGTAGTGAGCGTAGTGGCCGCTGGTGACATAGAGGCTCTTGGAGCCGATGTGCGGAGTTATAACCTCCTGATAGCCAAAACGCTTCTGCACCTTACGCAAGTGATCCTGCAGGCGCAGGCGGAGCTCCGTGCCCTTGGGCAGTCAGATGGGAAGTCCCTTGCCCACCTTGTCGGAGAACATGAACAGCTCCATCTCCTTGCCAATCTTGCGGTGGTCGCGCTTCTTGGCCTCCTCGAGCATGACGAGGTATTCGTCGAGCATCTTCTTCTTGGGGAACGAAATGCCGTAGAGGCGTTGCATCTGTTCGCGGGTTGCGTCGCCGCGCCAGAAGGCACCAGCCACCGACGTCAGCTTCACGGCCTTGATCTCGCCTGTGTCGACGAGGTGCGGTCCGCGGCAGAGGTCGGTGAACGAACCCTGCATATAGGTCGAGATGCTGCCGTCTTCAAGGTCCTGCTCGATGTGCTCGCACTTGTAGGTCTGACCGCCGGCTGCAAACTCGCGCAGGGCGTCGGCCTTGGCCACCTCACGGCGCACGACTGGCTCCTTCTTCGAGGCCAGCTCTTTCATCTTCTGTTCAATCTTGGGGAAGTCGGCCTCCTTGATGCTCTCGCCGCCAGGCAGCAGCACGTCGTAGAAGAAGCCGTTCTCGATGGCAGGGCCGAAGCCGAACTGAATACCAGGATAGAGCTCCTGCAGGGCCTCGGCCAGCAGGTGCGCACTGGTGTGCCAGAAGGTGTGCTTGCCCTCTTCGTCGTCCCACTTGTAGAGCTCGATCTTGGCGTCCTCATTGATGGGTCGGTTCAGCTCTACGGTTTCGCCGTTCACTCCGCAGCAGAGCACGCTGCGTGCCAGAGCCGGCGAGATGCTCTCGGCAATCTGAAGACCGGTTATACCCTGCTCATACGAGCGAACAGAGCCGTCCGGGAAAGTGATGTTGATCATATTTACAATATATGTTTATGGTTTATCGCGTGCAAAGTTACTAATTATTTCCGACATAACGTCCACAACTCACAGAAAAAGTTGCAAGAAATTTGGTGCAATGATAATAAATTATTACCTTTGCAGTCAGAAATAATTACCTACACAATTTTTTTTATAATTAAACAAGTATGACTATTCCCTTTGCCTTCTGGCTTGTGCCCATTGCCTCGATAGCGGCATTGTGCATGGCGTGGTATTTCTTCAGTCAGATGATGAAAGCTGACGAGGGGACGCCCCGCATGAGAGAGATTGCCGGTCATGTGCGCCGTGGCGCCATGGCCTACCTGAAGCAGCAGTACCGCGTGGTGACCATTGTCTTCGTGGTGCTGGCTGTCGTGTTCGCCTTCATGGCCTACGTGCTGAAGGTTCAGAATCCCTGGGTGCCCTTTGCATTCCTGACGGGCGGTTTCTTCAGCGGACTGGCCGGCTTCTTCGGCATGAAGACCGCCACCTACGCCTCGGCCCGCACCGCCAACGCAGCGCGCCAGAGCCTCGACGGCGGCCTGAAGATAGCCTTCCGCTCGGGCGCCGTGATGGGCCTCACCGTCGTCGGCCTCGGCCTGCTCGACATTGCCATCTGGTTCCTCATCCTGAGCCAGTTCTACCAGGGCGACCGCATGGCCCTCATCACCATCACCACGACGATGCTGACCTTCGGCATGGGTGCCTCGACGCAGGCCCTGTTCGCCCGTGTCGGCGGCGGTATCTATACGAAGGCAGCCGACGTGGGCGCCGACATCGTGGGCAAGGTGGAGGCCGACATCCCCGAGGACGACCCGCGCAACCCCGCCACCATCGCTGACAACGTCGGCGACAAC
Source organism: Prevotella sp. (assembly GCA_017458195.1). Taxonomy (GTDB): domain Bacteria; phylum Bacteroidota; class Bacteroidia; order Bacteroidales; family Bacteroidaceae; genus Prevotella. Next base: position 1,440 of record JAFTGI010000051.1, on the reverse strand, counting down.
GTGGGCGACGTGGCCGGCATGGGAGCCGACCTCTACGAGTCATATTGCGGCTCCATCCTTTCGACGGCAGCCCTCGGTGCCACGGCCTTCGCCCTCAACGGCGACATGCAGCTGCGCGCCGTCATCGCCCCGATGCTCATTGCCGCCGTGGGCGTGTTCCTCAGCATCTTCGGCATCTACCTCGTCCGCACGAAGGAGGGCGCCACGATGAAGGATCTGCTGCGCTCGCTCTCCGTCGGCACCAACGTCTCGGCCTGCCTCATCGCCGTGGCCACCTTCGCCATCCTCTACCTGCTCGGCATCGAGAACTGGCTGGGCCTCTCGTTCTCAGTCATCACGGGCCTGGCCGCCGGCGTCATCATCGGACAGGCAACCGAATACTACACGTCGCACTCGTATAAGCCGACGCAGAAGATCTCCGAGGCCGGTCTGACCGGCTCGGCCACGGTCATCATCAAAGGCATCGGCACCGGCATGATCTCAACGTGCATCCCCGTCGTCACCATCGGCGTGGCCATCCTGCTGAGCTACCTCTGCGCCAACGGGTTCAACATGGAAATGTCGTCCGAGGCCCTTTCACACGGACTCTACGGCATCGGCATCGCCGCCGTGGGCATGCTCTCCACGCTCGGCATCACCCTGGCCACCGACGCCTACGGCCCCATCGCCGACAATGCCGGCGGCAACGCTGAGATGAGCGAGCTGGGCGAGGATGTGCGCCATCGCACCGACGCCCTCGACGCCCTGGGCAACACCACCGCAGCCACCGGCAAGGGCTTTGCCATCGGCTCGGCAGCCCTGACGGCCCTGGCCCTGCTGGCCTCCTACATTGAGGAGGTGAAGATAGCCATGGAGCGCGCCGGCACGACGCTGACTAACCTGAAGGGCGACATCATCTCGGCCGCCGACGCCACGATTCCCGACTTCATGAACTTCTTCCAGGTGAACCTGATGAACCCCCGCGTGCTCGTGGGCGCCTTCATCGGAGGCATGGCCGCCTTCCTGTTCTGCGGCCTCACGATGGAGGCCGTCGGCCGCGCCGCCCAGAAGATGGTCGAGGAGGTGCGCCGCCAGTTCCGCGAGATCAAGGGCATCCTCGAGGGCAAGGCCACGCCCGACTACGGTTCATGCGTGGAGATCTCCACCCGCGCTGCCCAGCACGAGATGATCTTCCCCTCGCTCCTGGCCATCGCCATCCCCATCGTCGTGGGCTGCGTCCTCGGCGTGGCCGGCGTGCTCGGTCTGCTCGTCGGCGGACTGACCTGCGGCTTCACGCTCGCCGTCTTCATGGCCAATGCCGGCGGCGCATGGGACAACGCCAAGAAGATGGTCGAGGAGGGCAACTTCGGCGGCAAGGGCTCCTTTGCCCACAAGGCCACCATCGTCGGCGACACCGTGGGCGTCCCCTTCAAGGACACCAGCGGTCCCTCGCTCAACATC
>JAFTGI010000033.1 GCA_017458195.1 Prevotella sp. | reverse complement strand
CTGGAGGCCGAACTCGCCTCCAAGAGTTTCGAGCAGGTGCCCCGCGAGGCCGACGCACAGTGGGAAATGCTGCTGGGCCATGTACGAGTAGAGGGCGGCACCGAGCAGCAGAAGCACATGCTCTACTCCACACTCTACCGCGCCTTCCTCTGGCCCTCGCTGCGCAGTGACGTCAACGGCGAATACCGCGATGAGCACGGGCAGACCCAGAAGAACACATCGTACCAATACTACACCAACCCTGCTTTCTGGGATGAGGCCCGCAACCAGCTGACCCTGCTCTCGCTGCTCAACCCGCAGGTGGCCACCGACGTCATCAAGTCGACCATAGAGCGCGGCGAGAAGCAGGGTGGCTTCATGCCCACCTACTTCCACGGCGACCATGCCTCGACGTTCATCTCGGGCGTATGGCTGCGCGGACTGCACACGTTCGACCTGCAACGGGCCTACCAGCTCATGCTGAAGAACGCCACCGTCCCTGGCCGTGCCCGTCCCTATCTAGAAGAATACATGCGGCAGGGCTGGATAGCCGAGAAGGATACCTTCAATGTGCCCACTTGGAACGAGTACAAGGCTGCCGTGACCAAGACCCTCGAGTATGCCTACGACGACTATGCCGTGGCCCTCGTGGCCCATGAACTGAAGGACAAGAAGAACGAGCGGCTGCTCATGGAGCGGGCCAAGAACTACCGCAACGTCTACGACCCCTCGACGGGTTTTATGCGCGGACGCATTGCCGACGGCTCCTTTATTAAAGACTTTGATCCCTACTATCCCTACTACGCCTACCAGTATCGTGAGGCCAATGCCTGGAACTCGCTGTTCTATGCACCCCACGACCCTGAAGGCATCGTGGGCCTCTATCCCTCTAAACAGGCCGTTGAGCAGAAGCTCGACTCACTCTTCACCGAGCCTTACCGCGACTACGAGGCCGACAACTTCTCGGGCTTCATCGGCAACTACTGTCAGGGCAACCAGCCGGGCCACACCATCCCCTTCACCTACTACTTTGTGGGCCGTCAGGAGAAGAGCCAGCAGGTGCTCAACAAGATTATGAACGAATACTACGGCCGCGGTCCTGAGCACCTGGCCCTGCCCGGCATGGACGACGGCGGCGAGATGTCGGCCTGGTATGCCCTTACGGCCCTGGGCATCTACACCTACTCGCCTGCCGACCCGCAGTATATCGTCTCTGTGCCTCTGTTCGACCGTGTGGAGTTCGACCTGCCTCATTCGGGCACCACCTTCACCATTGTCCGCAAGGGCCAAGGTACGAAGATACGCCAAATCCTCGTAGGCGGCAAACCGCTCAAGGGATGGTTTGTCAACCACAGCGACCTGGCTGCCGGAAAGGAACTGACCGTTGAAGTGGAACAGGCTCCCGCTGCCTTCAGCTGGCAGGATAACGGAGGCGATAAAGTCAACCTTACCACGAAGCGTGAGATCATGACGCAGTTCCTCAACGGAAAGGATTTCGCCAATTATGTGCCCACGGTGTTCTTCATGCACTTCCCCGCCGGCACGGGCCGCGATGCCGTCTATTATCATGTGCGCCATCTCAACCTGACGGGTGTCGACCTGCTGAAGATACAGTTTGAGCAGCACCAGCCGAAGATCAAGATGCAGACCCTGGCCGACTGGCAGAAGATACAGCCGTTGCCCGCCGACTTCTACGCCCCCACCCTCGATGTCGTCAAGGAGGTGTACAATATCGTCGGTCGCGAGACGATGGTCATTCCCACGGTCTACTCCGCCTTCCAGACCCTGCGCATGCAGATAGGCATCCCGTCGGTCATCCGCTGGGCCAAGGAAGCCCCCGACGAGGTGCTCCGTGCCCTGCGCATCTACAATGATGCCCTGCTCGGCTTCGTCCGCCAGGCCAAGGCCATCGGCAGTACTGGGCGGACTGGAGCGTAAGGGCATCATTGTCAAGGGTACCAAGGAAGAGGTGAAGGCGGAAGTTTCTCGTTTGATATCCGACCGTCCCGCCCACTACATGCTGGGAGCTGAGTGCACCATTGACGGCCGTACTCCTATTGAGAACATCCGTACGGCTGTTGAAACGGCTCACGGCCAGCGTTAGGGAAATGGGATTCGGCCAGATAGAGTAGGGAGCAAATGCTGATGGAAGCGTTTGCTCCCTACAGTCATAGTGGCATTTAGTGCCTACCTTGTCTTATTTAAAATAAGACACCTGTGAAGTACGTAGTAGAAGCCTGTGAAGCGGGAGTAATCAGGGGGTAAGGGCTGGGCTTCGGGAATGAAACTGCTATCCAAGAAAAAGAGGATGTGCCTTTGGCGGGGACACATCCTCTTGGTTTTGCTGAGGTTTCTTCGTTGCCGTACTATTCAACGACGGCACACCAGCCGCCGTTGCGCACGAGGTGAAGGTGGAGGCGGGTCTGCGGAGTGACGTTCTGCTCCGTACGCTTGTAGTCTACGGCGATGCGGTGGGCATTGCGTCCGTCCTGGAAGGCGGTCATGTGGCCGGACTTCGACAGGAAGTCGAGCGAGATGTCCAGGGCCTGCTGCTTGTCGCCCGTAATGGCTCCGATAAACCACTTCGTGCCCTTGCGCTTAGCCACGACGTAGTGGTCGTCGGCCTTCAGGTCGGCTGTCGAGACGTGGGTGTAGGGATTCTCGTAGGACGTGCCGAAGCCGCGCGTCTTTGAGATGTGGGCAGTGAAGGACGCGGGCAGGTTCAGCTCCAGGCTTTCGCTGACGACGTCGGTCTGTCCCTTGCCCTTGCTGATGGAGAACCGGTAGGCCACGCCGTTGTCGTAGGCGCTGAAGTCTATGCTGATGCCGCCTTTAAAGGTCATGGTGAGCTGATGGGCCTTGTTCTTTACCTCGGCCTGCTTCAGGGGTACGACGGGGCGGATGACCTCGTCGACCTTCGACCGCTTCGAGCCGCTCAGCTTGGGGTTCTGTACAAACTGCTCCTGACCCACCTGGAGGCCCAGCGGGCAGTCCTTCAGAATCTGTTCGTCACCACGGAAGACGCTCAGCGTGAGCTGCTTGTCTACCGTCACTGTCATCTTGATGTTCCCACCAGGAGACGTGAGCGTCTCCGTCTTTGCGGCAAAGGAGCCCAGGGTGAGGCTCAGCAGTGCGCAGATGATGCTTGTCCGTTTCATTTCTTCTGTATTTTCTTTAGGATGTTGAGTTTTCCGTCGTCAATGAGCTTCAGGATGAGCTCGCCGAAGAGGGTGTTCTGCCAGGCGAACCAAGGGCGCGTGTAGTTGGAGGCGTCATCCTTATGGAACGACTCGTGGATGAAGCCCGTGCCGGCGTCGGTGTCGACGAGCATCTGCAGGCACTGCTGGATCTCGCGGTCGTCGGTCGAGGTGAAGGCACGCATCATGATGGACATGGGCCACACCATGTCGAAGCCCACATGGGGGCCGCCGATGCCCTCTCCGGCACTTCCGCGGAAGAAGTAGGGGTTGTCCTCGCTCCAGACGAAGCGTCGGGTGTTCTGGTAGATGGGGTCGTTCACGTCGACATCGCCCAGATAGGCCATGGCCAGCAGCGAGGGCACGTTGGCGTCGTCCATGAGCAGCTGGTTGCCGAAGCCGTCGACCTCGAAGGCATAGATTTTGCCGTACTTCGGATGGTCGTGAATGGCATACTTTTTCAGGGCCGTCTCCACCTCGTCGGCCAGCGAGCGGCACTCAGCTGCCAGCTGCGTGTTCCTGTTCACCTTGGTCAGGATGTCGGCAGCCTTGCGGAGCGAGGTGACGGCAAAGAAGTTGGAGGGCACGAGGTAGAGGAATACCGTGGCATCGTCGCTGGGGCGGAAAGCCGAGGCGATGAGCCCGCAGGGGCGCACGGGGTTGCCGTAGCCGTTGTGGCTCATGGTGTCGTACTGCACGGCAGTGTTGCGCTGGAAGTGGTAGGGGCCGTGGCCCGTCTTGCGCTGCTGCTCGCGGAAGGTCTTCAGCACGGCGTTGACGGCATTGATCCATAGGTCGGTCTTGAAGATGGAGTCATCGCCGGTCGTGAGCCAGTACTGGTAGGCCAGGCGGATGGGGTAGCAGAGCGAGTCAATCTCGTATTTGCGCTCGTGGAGGAAGGGCTTCATGTCGGTCAGGTCCGTGGCCCACTGGCTGCCCGTGGGCCCCATGTTGAAGGCATTTCCGTAGGGGTCGAGCACGATGCACTTCAGCTGGCGAAGGATGGTGCCGCGCACCATGCGGCGAATCTTCTCGTCTTTCTTGGCAAAGCGGACGTAGGGCCACACCTGTGCCCCTGAGTCACGAAGCCACATGGCATGGATGTCGCCGGTATAGACGAAGGTGTCGTCGTCGCCGTCGTCGCCGACAGAGTAGTGCACGGTGGTGTCGAGCGTGTTGGGGAAGCAGTTGCCGAACATCCAGGCGAGGTAGGGTGCATCCTTGAGCAGCTTCTGCACTTCCTTGATTTTTTTCTCGATGATGTCGGCAATGAAAAGGCGGTATTCCACATCGGGGCGCCGGCTCACGCGGATGTTGTCGGCGGGTGCCTTGATCTGCTCGGCAAACGACTTTTGGTGGCGGTCCTGGATGTCGAGTCCGAGGGCCTTGTCGATGGCCTCCTTGATGATTGGCTCCATCACGGCATAGCCGGCCTCCGTGGGGTGCACGCCGTCATTCGAGTAGGCGGGGTTGAGGGCGCGCTCCTCGCCGCTGACCATCTTCGAGTAGTAGTCGACGAAGGGGATGCGCTTCTTCTGGGCATAGTCGCGTATGCGCGCGTTGAGCTTTTCTATCTTGGCCGGGCCGTCGGTGATGCGGGGATTCCATCCGAACTTGGCGGCGGGCAGAGTAGTGGTCAGGATGACCTTGATACCGTTGGCGCGGGCCAGGTCGACCATTGTCTCGATGTTGTTGAATGTGCGGTCTTCGTCGTAGGGCCCGGTGTTCTCAGCCACGTCGTTGGTGGCCGTGTTGATGACCACAAGGTCGGGCTTGAGGTCGATGACGTCCTGCCGGTAGCGCACGACGAACTGATAGCTGGTCTGGCCTGAGATGCCGCGGCCCACGTAGCCGTTCTCCTTAAAGAACTGTGGGCGCATGCGTGCCCAGTTCTCCGTGATGGAGTTGCCCATGAACACGACGAGTCGCTGTTCCTTGGCCCATTGCTTCACTTCCTGGTTCTGCGCGGCATAGCGGCGCAGGTTCCCCCAGTCACGGTCGTCGGCTGAGGCCGTTGTGGTCAGAGCCGTGACGGCCAGGATTGTCAAGATGCTTTTCAGTCTTTTCATAAGTGTGTTATTGAGTTAAGTGTGATTCTATTCTCCTCCGAAGTAGACGGTGCCGCGAATGGCGGCATGGTCGTAGTGGGCCTTGCGGCTCTGCGGTCCGCCCAGGCTCGACGACCTTGCGCCGTTGGGGGTCGAGCATGGTGTAGTCGGAACGTATGTCCTTGTTGAACCCGCCCTCGTTGCTGTTGGCCCAGATCATGATACTCGGATGGTTGACGTCGCGCTCAATCATGGCACATACCAGCCGTCGGGCCACGTCGGTGTCGTACTGCTTCTGCCATCCGGCCAGCTCGTCGATGACCATCAGTCCGAGCGAGTCGCACGTGTCGAGGAAGTATTCGTCGGGCGGATAGTGGCTCATGCGCACGGCGTTCATGTTCATGTCCTTGATCAGGTTGACATCCTCGATGGCCAGGGCGGGGCTGCTGGTGCGACCGCTCTCGGGCCAGAAAGTGTGGCGGCAGACGCCCTTGAACATCACGCGCTGTCCGTTCAGGTAGAACCCGTCGCGCTCGCGGAACTCTATTGTCCTGAATCCGAAGCGCTGGCGGTAGACGTGCAGGGGCTTTCGGCCTTTCATCAGCCGCACGACGGCCTCATAACGCCAGGGTGTCTCAGGACTCCACGGCTTCACACCGCCGACGTGGCCGCTGACCGCGGTGTCGCCCTTGAGCGTGGCCACCTGTCGGCCGGTAGCAAGGTCAATGATGTCAGTCTCCGTAGCGATGGTCTTGCCGTCGAACACAAGATAGACGGTACGGCCCTTCATGGACGAAGGCACCTTGAAGGTGTAGCGATAGCGTCCCTGCTCGTCGGCATGCGGGCGGTCATGTCCGTAGTTGTACGTGCCGAAGCCTTGCAGCTCCCAGCACGAGGGTACCTCGATGGTGGTCCAGCGGCCGCTGTTCATGCCGCCAGTGCAGAAGAACTCCCAAGTGCGGGTGTGGTCCTTGTCGGTGCCAGAGAGATAGAGTCGCTCCGACTCTTGAGCCATAAGTGAGGTGGTGCCTAAAATAGCAGCCACGGTGATGAGGAATTGTCGCATAACGTGATGCCGTTGTTTTGTTGTCGTAATATTTGCTTGCAAAGTTACGCTTTTATTTTGGTAATTCAGCACGTGCCACTTCTGAAATAACACTTTTGGCAAAAACGCTGACAGCTATCGGGCATATTTGGAATAATTTTGCCCCTGACATACATTATTAAATATTATTGCTGTCCGCTAAACTTGCGTATAGGACATATCACCCCTTCCAACCGCTGATTTTATGCGGTTGGAAGGGCGTAAGTCCAAATCTAAGCCCCCCCTATTCAAATTTCAGCTCCAGTTCGGGGGGTGGGTCGGCTGAG
>JAFTGI010000032.1 GCA_017458195.1 Prevotella sp. | reverse complement strand
GGTGCGGGGGTACGGGGGTGCGAGGTTAGATTCAGCGTCAGAACTATCCTCGTACCCCCGCACCTCCGTTCCTTCGAACCCCCGAACAAAGGCCAGTGTGTCGCGGAAGAAGGTGTAGAACGACTGCACGCGCTCCATGAGCACCGAGAGGTTGAAGCTCATGTCGTGGCCCTCGAGCTGCGGCGGGGCCTGCAGGTCATTGCCGAAGCCGCGCTCCCACATGAAGATGAGGTCGCGGGTCTCAGCCGAGCGCTTCCAGCACCACTGCGACGTGTCGCTCTCGAGGTTCATCGGGCGAAGGTCCTCGGGGACGTATATGCTTTTCTGCGAAAAGCAAAATGAGAGATGAGAAATGAGAAATGAGAAAGCAAGGAGCAGTCGTTTCATTTCAATTATCAATTATCAATTTTCAATCTTCAATCTTCAATTTTCAATAAACCGAAGGAACCAGTTGTTCTCCGTCTTCAAGAGGTTATACAGCCGGTCGTCGCGACTGCCGTTGCGGCGGGCCACCTTGTCGGCCAGCCAGGCAGGTTCGGAGCGGCGCAGGGCAATGCGCATCAGGTCGTAGAAGCGATGACCCTCGAAGGCGAACTCCAGCGCCTCCTCGTCCATGATGAGATCTTCCACGCGCTCAATCTGATACTGCAGATGCTGCAGCGAGTCGGTGATGGCGCTGTCGGGCAGCACATAGGTGGGGTTGCCGACCGAATAGCCACTGCCATGCGAGTGGATGCCGTTCGTGTTCTCCGTTGTCTCTCCTGCAGGCGTCTCGAGCACGTAGGACGTGTTGGGGAAGTTGAACGAGCGCAGCCATGCAGCATGCTCAGGACTGTAGTAAGGCACGACCTCGCTCTCGATGACGCTGTTGTTGGCGCCCTGCTTCAGAATCTGGAAGGCGAAGCGCGGGAATCCGGCGCGGTTGAGGGCCTCAGCCAGGCGCAGATAGACCATCGTGAGGCGCAGGAGGTGGATATTGCGGGTGGCATACTTCAAGATGACGGAGTAGTTAGTGATGGTCTTCCCTCCAACCATCTGGCTGACATTGTCGGAGGTCAGATAGACAGCCTTGAGACGCAGGTCGCCACTACGATTTTCCGTCAGGTTCTCGGGAGCCAGAACATATTCGCCGCCCGACGTGTAGTGACAATACTTCTGCGCAGCGGAGAGGTTGATCAGGCTCTTCGAAGGCTCGATGGAGTGGCGGTAGTCGTTGTTCTCGTTGGTGTTGAAGAGGTCGCGCAGCTCGCTGTAGTTGCCCTCCGAGGGGATGGAGTCGCCGGGAATCATGGTGATGAGCTCAGAGCTGCCATAAGCCGACTCCATGTAGAACGACATCAGCGACCACGTGTCCTCATAGGTGAGCCAGCGGTTGTCCTCACGGGTAAAGCGCACGGCCATGGCCCCGATGGGACGGTTGCGCTTGTTGATATACTGGTAATAGCTCTCAGCGGCCCTGCGGTAGTCGCCCGACCAGAGATAGAGGTCGCCCAGGAGCACGTAGGCGGGATAGTAGAAGAACTTCGAGTCGGTGTTGCGGATCGAGCTGAAGTCGGGCGTCTCCACGTCGGCAATGGGCGTGATGTCGCGGATGAAGTAGTCGCACACCTGGCGCAGGTCGTACTGCTCGTAGTCCTGCTCCGACTGCTCCTGCGTGAGGATGGGCTCGGTGATGAAGGGCACCTGGCGGTAGTTGAGCACCAGCTGCAGGTAGGTCCAAGCGCGGAACACCTTGACGGCGGCATACTCCTTCATGAAGATATATTCATTGCGGTTGTTGCGCAGGGCCGTGTCGGCATGGGCCAGGAAGTAGTTGCAGTTGTTGATGACGGCATAATAGTCGCGCGGCTGGTTGTAGCGGTTGCCCGTCGGGTCGGTGAACTCGGCAATCTGGCGCAGGTCAGCCGCGGCGTCGCTGGTCAGGGTCACCAGGTCGCCGCGCAGCTCGCCCAGCAGGATGGTGCGGTCGCCGATGGCCTGCATCTTGTTCATGATGCCGGCGATGTTGAACAGCGTGTCGGCATCGCTGTCGAGCTCATGGTCGTCGACAAAGATGACCTGGTCGGACTCGCCGTAGAGGAAGTCGTCGCAGGAGGCCAGCCCCCCGCCGACCCCCACGCAGGCGAGGGGGGCAAGAAGCGCCAGGAGCCTTCTGCAGGCACTCCTTATCTGGTCGTTTGCTTCTTTCTTTTTCATATTTTGATCGTATTTGTTTAATATTTGTTTTTCCGGGCTATACACCGTGTATAGCCGGGCTATACACTCTGTATAGTCGGACTATACACTCTGTTTAGCCGTACTATACACTTTTTTAAAGATTGATTTTTATACCGGCCACGAACGAGCGGCTCTGACTGAGGCAGCCGACGTCGATGCCCTGGCCGATGACGCTGCCGGTCATGGCAAACTCGGGGTCGGAGCCTAAGTAGCGGGTGAGCGTGAACAGGTTGTTGGCCTGCACCCAGAACTGGAAGCCCTGCAGGAAGGTGCTGTGCATGGGCAGGGTGTAGGAGAGGGTGACGGTCTTCAGCCGGAGGTAGCTGCCGTCCTCGATCCAGCGGTCGCTGAAGCGGCTGTTGCCCATGGGGTCCTGGAAGGTGGCCCGCGGCATGTCGGTCAGCTGTCCCTCGGTCTGCCAGCGGCGGGTCATGGCCGTCGTCTGGTTCATGTAGCGGCTGCCGCTCTCCATCTGCTGGCGCATGTAGTTGAACACGTCGTTGCCGAGCGAGTAGTTGAAGTTGACGTCGAGCCGCAGGCGCTTGTAGGCCAGCGTGGTGAAGACGTTGCCGTAGATGTCGGGGTTGGGGTCGCCGATGACCGAGCGGTCGGCGTCGCTGATAAGGCCGTCGTTGTTCAGGTCGGCAAAGTGGACGTCGCCGGCGCCGAACTCATGGCGGTCGATGCCGTTGGCAGCGAGGACGGAGAGGCCGGCGGCACGGGCCTCCTCTGACGTCGTGAAGACGCCGAGGGCACGGTGACCGTAGAACAGGTTGGCGGGCTGGCCGACGGCGGTGAGGACGGTGGCGCCGTAGACCGGGGTGATGATTCCGACGGCAAAACCGTCGGACACAGTGGTGGCGGCGGGGAGGTCGGTGATGCGGTTCTTATAGTGACCGACGCTGGCGCCCAGCTCCCACTGGAAATTCTTCTGAGCGAGGAGCTTGGCGGTGGCCTTGACGTCGAAGCCCTCGTTGCGCATGGCGCCGCCGTTGATCCAGTTGCGCTCCAGACCGGTGACGGTCTTCAGCGGCTGATACATCAGCAGGTGGTCGGTCGCGCTGAGGAAATAATTGAAGCGCACGTTCAGGCGGTTGCCCAGCAGGTTGGACTCAAGACCGGCATTGAAGCGCTTCGTGGCCTCCCACTGCAGGCGGTTGTTGCCGATGTTGCCCAGGGACAGGCCCGAGACGTCCTGCATGAAAGTGGTCGAAAGGAAATAGCTGCGGGCGGCATTGCTGCTGATGTCGTCGTTGCCGGCAAGGTCGAAACCGGCCTGCAGGCGCAGGTAGTCGATGCCATGAACGCGGGAGAGCCAGGGCTCGTTGGTGACGACCCAGGCGGCCTCGACGCCGGGGAAGGGGCCCCAGGGCACGCGCAGGGCCCGGAAGGCATCGGCAGCGTCGCGGCCAAAGCGCGACGAGGTCTCGACGGCCAGGCTGGCCTGCAGGTAGTAGCGCTGCAGATAGTTGTAGGCCAGCTGGGCATACCAGGCGATGGAGCGCCACTGCTCGCTGTCGCCGTAGGTCTTGGCGTGGTCGAGGCTCGAGCTGACGGCGGGCATCTTGTCGCTGCCGGTGTTGTAGCCCAGCTGCGAGTTGAGCGTATAGCTCTCCCAGTTGAAGCGCACGCCGCCGAAGACGTCCAGCTGGTGGGCGTCGTAGCGACGGCTGAAGCTGAGGCGCGTGTCGCTCATCACCGAGTTCTGCTTGCCGGCCAGCGAGCGCACCTCGTTGTCGCAGTAGGCATAGACGCCGGCCACGTAGTAGGCGGGCACGCCGTTGATGGGGATGTAGAACTTCTCGTTGGTATTGACGAGGTTATAGCTGAAGTGCTCGCTCAGCACAAGATTCTGCCCGAAGCGATACTTCGGCGTGACGGCCAGGCTGATCATCGAGTTCTCGAAGTGGTTCTTGTTCTCGGCATCACCAAACTCATTGACGGCCAGCGGGTTGGCAAACTTATAGTTGTAGTTGCTGTACTCGGCCAGCGCCTCGTCGAGATAGTTCTCGTCAGCCACGTCGGTGGAGCCGGGCCAGATGCTGCCGCTGGCAAAGGTGTAGGGGCTCAGCATGGGGCTCTTGGCGTAGGCCAGGAAGGCGGGCGAGGTGGGCGTGCCCTCGGTGTAGTTGGCCGGTGCGCCGTCGTTGCGCAGGTTGCGCGTCTGGTTGGCAAAGGCGGCATCGAAGCGGATGTCGAAGCGACGCGTGAGGTGGATGTCGGAGTTGAAGCGGATGTTCAGCCGGTTCATGCCGTTCTTCTCCAGCGTGCTCTGGTTGTTGATGTAGCCGAGCGAGAGGTTATAGTCGGCCACATCGTCGCCGCCCTCGACGTTGATGCTGTAGTTCTGGGTGATGGCCGTGCGGTAGACCAGGTCCTTCCAGTCGGTCTGGTTGTGGTATTGGGGGTAATAATAATAGGTGGGATCCTCGTTGAGGAACTTGAACTCGCGGATGCTGGTGCTGGTGGTCTTCAGCAGGTCGGAGGCATAGCTGCGATACTGCGAGGCATCCATCACGTCGAAGAAGGCGGGCTCAAGCGTGACGCCGGCTGACAGGCTGGCCGTGATGCGGGTGGCCATGCTGTGGTTGCGGCGGGTGTTGATGAGGATGACGCCGTTGGCACCCTTGGCGCCGTAGAGGGCGGTGCCGTTGCGCAGCACCTCGACGCTCTCGATGTCGGTGGGGCTGATGTTGCTCAGGATGTCGTTGTAGAAGCCTTCGTGCAGTGTCGAACGGCCATACTGCTGGTCGAAGATGACGCCGTCGACGACGATGAGCGGCTGTGCGTTGGCATTGAGCGAGTTGAGTCCGCCGATGAACATGACGCTGCCGATGCCGGGCGTGCCGTTGCGGCTGACGGTGTGGACGTCGGCGCCCAGGTGCTTCTGAATCTCGTCCTCGATGGTGACGGCGCTGGAGAAGCGGAAGTCGGACGCCCGCTCGCGGGCGGCCACGTTGGTCGTCGCATCATAGTCCGACGAGAAGACAAGGGGATAGAGCTTGGCCGTGCGCTGCTGCTCGCCCGCCGACAGGCCTATCCGGACGGAGTTCATGTCGGGCGACGTGACGAGCAGCGACGTGGCAAACAGGGGCACCTGCAGCTCGTAGGTGCCGTCGTCGTCGGTCAGCACACTGTAGCCGGCAATCTCTGCACTGCTGACAAGGGCGCCGGCCAGCGGGGCCCCGGTGGTGGCCTCCAGGACGCTTCCACGGACCAGGCGCGTGGGATATTGACGGGCGGTCCTCGGCGTGTTCTCCTGCCTGCCGGCGTTGTCATCCTCCTCTTGTGCAAGAAGGGGGGCAGCGCCTTGCATGAACAGCAGCAGAATGAGGGCGAAGTATTTCTTGATGTCGGTCATAGCGATATGTTGTTTCACTGTTATCATTGTTTATTCTACAGGCTTGAAGATGAAACAATCCAGACGGAGCGTCGTGGAGTAGGTCGAGACCTGCGTCTCCTGGACGTTCGACCTGAGGTCGAGCTTCACCAGCGCGTCGTTGAGACCGTAGGAGCAGGTGCTGATGGTGACGGTCGAGAGCTTGACGGTGTCGACGACCTGGGCCGTGGTCGTCTTCGCATTACGCAAAGGCGGCTCTGAGAGGACACCGTTCTGGTCGGTCTGGCGCACGCGACTGACGATGCGGCAGGGCTTGCGGGCCTCATCGACCGACAGCGTGTCGGCCGCGGTGGAGGGCACGAAGACCGCAAAGACGTCATACTTGATGCCCGAAAGCAGACCATGGATGTCGTAGCTGATGATGACGTTGGAGGTCGGCGTGACGGGCTTCACCTCAATGAAAGAGTTGCCCGACACCTTGCCGTAGAAGGGATTGTTGGACGTCACCTGATGGATGGTCACGGGGTCGATGGCCTCGTCGAGATGATCCTGATACTGCAGGTTCTCGGCCTCAACCTTGACCGTCTGCATGAAGGTGTCGTACTTGGAGATGCCGAAGCGGCCGGTCTTGAGCACATGGCCGTTGCTGCAAAGGATGTCGTCGGCCCCGTCGAAGATGCCGCCGGGGGCATAGGGCTTCTGATAGATATAATAAGGCTCCGTCTCGAGCAGGGAGCGCACGAGGGCCGACTGTGCCTGCGTGGAGACGGCAGAGTCGCGCAGGGCCTCCTCGCTGTTGCTGGAGCGGCTGAAGATGCCGCCGCCCACGATGGCCAGGCGGGTGTTGCTGTAGACGAGCGAATCGCGCTTGGCCACGTTGTTGGGATAATTGAAGTAGGCCTGATACTCGTCTACCAGACGGTTCCACTCGGCGTTGGTCGGGCAGAGCATCCAGTAGGTGCTGTCCTCGCTGTTGATGAGCCCGATGAGGCTGAAGACCCGGTTGGTCAGGTCGGACACGGAGTCGAGATAGACGGTCTGTCCGTCGATGATGTCGCCAGGAACACTCTTGGCCTCGTTGAACTCATAAACGTTGTAGTGGTTGAAGAACTGATAGACGCTGTCGGTCTCGCTGTCCATCCCCAAGTATTCAAAGATGTTAGGGAAATAATCCAGGGGGCGGTCGACGGTGAACAGCAGCCCGTTGGCGCAGAGCTTGTTGACCGACGTCAGACGGCGGTCGGCCAGACGGTCGACGGTGAACTGATAATACTTGTTGTTCATCATCGTCAGCGTGTCGCGGGTCAGCGTCGACACGGGATATTTGTAGAGGGCGATGTGGTTCTGGATGAACTGGCGCACCGCCGCATTGTCATCCGTGCGGCGCCCGGCGGCCTTCTCGGCATTGAACAACGCTATCAGACTGTCAGCCTCGCGGACGGTGAAGCTGTCGTCCGTAGGGGCAAACACCGTGTAGGTCTGGCTGCCGGCCAGCACCTTGTCGTAGCCGCAGGCCTCCAGCACGCGTGCAAACTGGGTCGTGCCCGTCTGCGGGTCGGCGATGGTCTGCCAGAGGGTGCCGCCCGCCATGGTCTCGACCTCGTAGTGATCGTCCCGGCACGAGCTGACGCAGATGAGCAATGAACAATAGACAATGGACACTAACTTCGTCCACCTTATGTTAATCTTGACATTCATAATCCTTACTCTATTTACTTAAAGCATGCTTTCCATTTCTCCTTCGTCGGTGATGCCATAGACGCTCTTGGGCACCAGCTCGAGATAGTCGAGCATGAACTCGTTGTCGTTGCCCTGCTTAGTCGACACGCTGCGGATGCGCAGGTAGTGGTCCTCTGCGGGATTGATGTGGGTGGTGCAGACCACACGGCGGATGGTGTGGGGCTGGGTGGCAAAGAGCACCTTGGTCGTGTGGCCGATGTCCCAGTGGTAGCCGCCGGCCGCACCACGATAGAAGCCTTTGTTCTTCAGCACCTTCTGGTCGGTGGCCAGGTCGACGAGCGACATGCTGCTGTAGTTGGCCTTCCAGTCACTGCCCAGGATGGAGGGGTCGTTCAGCTGCTTGGTCATGTCGAGGGGTATGCCCTGCGGCTTGTCGTCGTAGTAAATCTGGGCCACGCCGCGGGTCGGTTCGACGGCAAAGCCGATGCGAATCTGCCATTCGCCCTCGAAGGGCACGGGCGGCAGGCGGAAGGAGAAGTCGTA
Source organism: Prevotella sp. (assembly GCA_017458195.1). Lineage (GTDB taxonomy): Bacteria > Bacteroidota > Bacteroidia > Bacteroidales > Bacteroidaceae > Prevotella. The sequence continues at coordinate 9,538 of JAFTGI010000032.1, read as the reverse complement.
GTCCTTGAAGAGGTTCATCTCGTCGCCCTCGTAGCTGTCATACCAGTCGTGTGGCCGGCGGTAGACAAACTGGCTGCCCTCGTTGATGGTGACACCGTCGAGATAGCCGTTGGGGAAGTAATAGTTGCGCCCGTACTTGGCCGTCTCGTCGTATTCGGGGTCGCTCTGGCGGTAGTCGCCGTTGAGCCGGATGTTGTTGGTCGTCAGCTCGGGGAAGATGGTGGCGAAGTCCATGCGCATCAGGTCGTGGAGCACCACGTCGCGCGTCGTCTCGTCGAAGGCCAGGATGTCGTCGACGTAGAAGTAGATGCCGTTCAGGGCGTCGCGCTTATAGTCGCTCTCCACTTTCTGGCGGATCATGGTGCCCCGCTCCTGGAAGTTGTCGTCGTAGCGGCGGTTGATGTAGCGCTCGCCGAGGGTGCTGCCGCCGGCATACTTGCGGACGGAGAGATACTCGAACTTCATCATCGTCTTGGGCAGCATCGTCTCATACCAGTCGACGGGATTCATGACGGTCGTCTCAATGCCGATGTGGTTCAGGGGCGTCAGATAGTTCCATCCCTGCACCTTCCGGTTCAGGACATGGTAGGCCAGGAATCTGTGCAGCGGGTTCTTCGGGTGGGTGGCGTGCTCAAGGCCGTGATAGTCGGCATTGGCGTCCTCAGGATAAATGCGGTCGTAGATCTCGCAGGCCTTGTCGTAAAGCTGGCTCACGCTGCCGATGCCGTAGCGCTCCATCAGGACGGAGTCGGTCGGGACGAAGACGGTGAAGCCGATGAGCTTCTCGTCGGGCACGGTGGCCGTCTCCCTGTTGACATGCGAGATATAGCGGATGCGCGGGTAGAGCGAGGGATCCCACGTCTCGTCCTTGTACCTGTAAAAGTCCTCAGCGAAGCCACAGAGGCGGAAGGCCTGCGAATAGACGGAAATGCGGGGATTGGTCTCCATGATGTCGAGAATCATGCGGTTGCTGTTCTCCAGCACCTCGCTGACGGGCTGCACAAAGCCGTTCTGCACAGAGTCATCCTGCAGGGCATAGATGATGTGCGAAGTGCCGTTGAGGAACACCACGGCGTTGCCGTCGTCGTCCAGTCCATGGCTGACCTCGATGTAGCGCCGGTTCATGTTCGGCTTCGAGAGCACACCATCGTCCATGTCGGCCGTCGTGTACATATTGTCGACCAGGTGGGTGCGGGCCAGGGTGTCGCAGTCCTCAAAGGACATCTCCTCGATGCTCCTCAGTCCCTTCTTCTCGAGATAGTCGTGCATGGCTTCGTTGGTTGGCGCAAAGCAAGTGTAGGTGCCGTAGGTGGCCAGCAGCTTCATCAGTCCCGTGCGCTCCACGACGGCGGTGAACTCGCTGAACTGCTCGTGATTCTTCAAGTACTCGCTCATCATCTGGTTCTTGAAGGTGTAGTAGTTCGACGCATCGGGGTCGTCGGAGCAGGAGACCCCCACCCAGCCTCCCCCTGCGAGGGGGAGGAGAATATAGACCATAAAGCGAAGAATACTCCTCATTTTCTCTTTAATATCGTATATCATAGCTTTTTTATTATTATGCAATACTAACCTCTCCCCTCCCTCGCAGGGAGGGGCCGGGGGTGGGTCTCCTTATTTCGTTTTCTCATAACTGCTGTCCTCGCCGCTGCCGAAAGCGGGATTCTGCACCAGGTTCTTGTTCACCTTCAGCTCGTCGATGTGGTAGGGCCAGTAGATGGCTTCCATGCGCGACAGCTTGCTGGAGATGGCCGTGCCGCCGCTGTTGCCCTTGCGTGCGACGGCTCCGACGAGCGTGGCCGTGCTGCCGTCGCGACGGGCGCGGCGCACCAGGTCGTACCAGCGCTTGCCCTCGAACATCAGTTCGCGGTGACGCTCCTGCAGGACGAGCTGCTGCATCTCGGCCTTCGTGGTGTACTGGTCGTTGCTGAGCTGGTCTGCCTCCGAGGCGCCGCTGCTTCGCTTGTTGATCGTGCTGACGATGGCGAAAGCCTGGCTGAGCAGCGAGTCGCTCAGTTCAGAATTGCTGTCGTCGGCCATCTCAACCAGGGCCTCTGCCTTCATGAGCATCACGTCGGTCAGCCGGTAAATGATCCAGTTGGCCTTGCACAGGCCCTCGCTATAAGTGCCCATATAAGAGGCAACGTCGCCGGAAGCATCGTCAATCTTCGAGAATGAGACCATGACCGACGTGTGACTGTATTTCGCGATGCCGGCATTCGAGCGGGAGCCGCTGACGGGGCGCATGTTCTCGTAGTAGCGGGCATCGTAGCGGTCTCTGAACACCTCATACTGCTCGTCGGCCACGTCGGTGACGAGGAACTCAGCCGGCTTCACCAGGCCCGGGAAGGTGGTCTGGTTGCCATAGTAGGTGCTCACGGCACCGTTCGACAGCATCTGGTCGTTGTTCATGTAGACGAGTTCGAAGATGCTCTCGCGGCTGGTGCCCGTGCCGAAGATTTCGTCGAAGGCATTGCCGTAGGTCTTGCCCGTGAGACCGGCGTCGCTGACGAGCGGATAGCCGTCGATCATCCTGCTGGTGGCAGGCACGATGCCGCCCATCTTGTCGAGCACGGACTGATAGTCGCTGGTCAGGGCATCGATGACCATGTCGGCATAGCGCACGGCACTGCGGTAGTCCTGCTTCCAGAGATACATGTCGCAGAGCATGGCGTGGATGGCGTCCTGCGTGATGCGGCCCCGCTGGTAGTAGGGCTTCGTGGCGGGATAGCGCCTGACGGCCATGTCCTGCACATGCTCCAGGTCGGCAATGAGACTGTCGAGCACGGCGTCGAACGTCGAGGCCTCGAGGTCCATCTTCTGATTGTCGTCGATAAAGGGTGTCGTTGTGTAAGGCACCTTCTCGAACGTCCTGATCAGATAGAAGTACATGAGGTCGCGGAGGGCCGACACCTCGGCGATGGTGGTGCTCAGTTCGTTGGGGGTGTAGTTGGGGTCGCGCTCTGCCACCTGGGGAGCGTAGTTGATGACGGTGTTGCAGAGATTGATGATGGCGTAGAAGTCGCCCCACTTGGCATACGCGTTGCTGGCGTTGATGTTCTCCTTGAAGATGTTCGAGAGGTTCTTATCGTTCTCGGCATTGGTGCCGCCGATGATGTTGTCCGACCGGAACTCGCCCCAGGCCATCATGCGCTCCACCACGGCCTGGCTCTGCATCGACGAGTAGCACTCGGCCACCACGTTCTCAACGTCGGCCTCCTCGTCCCAGAACTTGTCGAGCACGATGATCTCCTGCGGCTCAATGTTCAGGAAGTCAGAGCAGGAGACAAGCCCACCCCCAACCCCTCCCCAAGGGAGGGGGGCTAAGATGGCACTGAGCCAAAGGAGCGACCTCTTTATCTTCGTTTTCAACAATTGTATATTCATATCATGTTCTTTATTTATATATATTAAAAGTCTTTTTTTAACTCCCCTCCCTTGGGGAGGGGTTGGGGGTGGGCCCCTTTTAGAAGTCGACCGTCAGTCCCAGCGTGTAGGACTTGGCGCGCGGCGTCTGTCCCTCGTCGAGGGCGGCGCCGTAGCTGCCGTAAGACACCTCTGGGTCGACGCCCTTGTACTTGGTGACGATGAACAGGTTGTTGGCGCTGGCATAGAGGCTCAGTCGGTTGATGCCAATCAGTTTCTTGATGACCTTCGGGTCGAAGGAGTAAGACAGCTGGGTGTAGTTCAGCCGGAGGAACGAGCCGTCCTCGACGAAGCGGTCGCTGATGAGCGTGTTGTAGCTCGTCGTGCTGCCGTACATGGCACGCGGAATGCTGGTCTGATTGCCCTCCTTGCGCCACCGCCAGTTGACGGCCTTGCTCTGGTTGTCGTTGGTGGTCATGGCCTCGGTGTCGAGTCGGGCCAGGTTGAGAATCTTGTTGCCGATGCGATAGTTGAACTGCGTGTTCAGCTTCCATCGGCCATAGTTCAGTGTGAAACCGAAACCGCCGGTCAGCTTCGGCAGCGACGAACCGAGATAGACGATGTCGAGCGCATTGATCTCGCCGTCGTGGTTAATGTCCTCATAGATGGCATCGCCGCCCTTGAACATATAGTTCTTGCCCGTGCCGTCGTAAGAGAAGTTATAAATCATGTGGACGGGCTTGTTGTCCTTGTCGAGCACGATCTCGCCGTCCTCGCTCAGCACGTAGGGGGCGGTGTGTCCGGCGGCGACGAAGGCCTGCTGCTCCTGCGGCGTCATGCCGGCAAAGGTTTCATACTGATATTCATAGACGCCCTTGAAGCGGAAGCCATAGATGGCTCCGAAGGGGTTGTAGAGCTGCACGCGCTGGAGCACCTCGCGGTTCTCGAAGTGGAAGTCGTAGTTGAGCGACGACAGGACGGTCTCGTCCATGCTCAGAATCTTGTTGGAGTTGTTGCCAAAGGTCAGGTTCACGTCGGCCGAGAACTTGCCGGCACGAACCAGTTTGTTGGTATTCAGGTTGAGCTCCCATCCGACGTTGCGCATGGAGCCCACGTTCCTGTAGGCCAGGCTGTAATAGCCCGTCGACGAGGGAATGCTCACGTCGGGCATGAGCATGTCGCGGCGCGTGGAGTGATACCACTCGCCCTGCAGGGTGAGGCGGTCGTCAAAGAAGCCCAGGTCGAAGCCCACGTCCCATGTCGACGTCGTCTCCCAGCGCAGGTCGGTCAGCCGGATGTTGCTCGGCCGGATGGCATTCAGGTCGATGTAGCGTGTGCCTGAGTTATAGATGCTCTCGTAGAGATAGTCCCTGTTGGGCTGGTTGCCGACGCGTCCCCAGCTGGGACGTATGGCCAGCATCGACAGCCACTTGTGGGTGCGCTCCATCCAGGGCTCGTCGATGATGTTCCAGCGCAGCGACACGGCGGGGAAGTAGCCCCAGCGGCGGTCGGGACCGAACTTGGTGGTGCCGTCGGCGCGGAGCGAGAAGTCGGCCATGTAGCGCCCCTTGTAGGCATAGTGCGTCGAAAGGGTGTAGTACATCGACCGCCACTGGCTGAAGTTGGTGCTCATGCCCGTGACGCGACCGCCGGCCCCGGGATTGGTGATGCCACCCGAAGGCAGCTTCGTGGCGTCGGTGTTCTGGCCGTTGCTGCTGCCCGAAGTCAGCTCGAAGCGCGCCATGGCCATCAGCGAGTGGTCCTTGTTGTTGAAGTGGGGGATGTAGGTCAGCGTCTGCTTGGTGTTGAAGGCGACACTCTTGGTCGAGCCCGCCGTGGCGTTGTTCACGCCGTTGTTCCACGAGAGGGTAACGAGTTCCTTGGGATAGAACTTGTTGATGTACTCATTGAAGATGTTCATGTAGACGCGGCCCTGCCAGTTCAGCTGGTGGTGCTCCTCGTCGAGGCCCAGCAGGCGGTAGGTCAGCTCCAGTTCGGGCGTGATGTCGTAGGTGCGGTCGTCGAACTTAGCCAGATTGGCCGAAGCCACGGGGTTGACGTAGTCTTTCTGGTTGCCGTTGAACACTGCGGGGGCGCTCTGCAGCATGGTGTAGTAATGGTCGGTGTCCTGTCCCTGCAAGGGGTGGCCGACGGGATACTGCTCGTAGATGCCCATGTTCGGCATCTTGTGATAAGCTATTGACAGCAGCGGATCGTAGTTGCGCTTGTTATCAGTGTAGGTCAGCGAGAAGTCGGTCGAAATCTTGATGCGCTCGGAGACGTAGTAGTCGAGGGCCACGCGCGTGGACAGACGGTCGAGGCGCTGCTTGATGACCGAGCCCGTCTCGTGGTCGTAGCCGCCCGAGATGCGGAAGGTGGCCTTCTCGCCGCCGCCGGTCACTGAGACGTAGTGGTTCTGGCGCAGGCCCCACTGCGTGACGGCGTCGACCCAGTCGGTGTTGTTGTTGTATTGCTCGTACTCAGAGAACGTGGGGTCGTAGTTCAGCTCGCGGAGGTCGGAGGCATTGTCGTTCTGCTCTGGGTTGAAATAGCTCTCCTTGAGCAACATGGTGTAGTCGTCGCCGTTAAGCATCTCGTAGCCCTTGGGCTGGTAGGTGCCGGTCAGTCGCAGCGAGTAGGTCAGCTTGGGCGTGCCCCGCGAGCCGCGCTTGGTGGTGATCTCGATGACGCCGTTGGCGCCCTGCGAACCATAGATGGCCGTGGCGGCAGCGTCCTTCAGCACGGTGATGCTGGCAATGTCCTCGGGGTTGACGTTGAGCAGCTGGGCAAACTGCTCGTCGTTGGCGTTGGTCAGGTCGAAGTTGGTCATGTCGACGTTCCACGTATTGCCATTAACCACGATGAGCGGATTCGAACTGGTCAGCGAACTGACCGACGAAGCGCCGCGCAGTCGCATGGTGGTGCCTGCGCCCAGATTGCCGGAGTTGGCGATGATGTCGAGACCGGCGATGCGGCCCTGCAGGGCTTCGTCGACGGTGGTCAGTCCCAGGCCCTCAAACTCCTTCATCGAGATGGTCTGCGTGGCATAGGATATCTCGCGTTCGGGAATGGCCAGGCCGCCGCCGTTCAGGCGCTTCTTCGACGTGACGGTGATTTCCTTGATGGTGGTCTGCGACTCCATCTTGATGCGGAATTCCGACTTGTTGATGGACAGCACCTGGGTCTTGCAACCCACGTAGCTGAACCGCAGTTTGTCCTTCGGATTGCGGATCTTCATCGAGAAGTTGCCGTTGAAGTCGGTGGTCGTAGCCTCGATGATACGCCCGTTGGCGTCGATTTCGCAGACCGAGGCCCCCATCAGCTCACCCATCTCGTCGCTCACGTGGCCACGGACGGAAGTGATCTGCGCCCCCGCGGGGATAACGAATAATGCAGAATGAATAATGAACAAACCAATTATTCTTATCCATCTGTGCTTAAGCATTGCTGTATTCTTCATTGCGTCGTCTTTATTCATTATTACATTATTCATTAGCTCCGAGCGAAGCGGCAAGTTCGTTCAGTTCATCGCGCCAGCGGGTGGCCGTCTGCGATGCCTCGTAGAGCAGTACGCCGTCAATCTGGTGAACGACCAGGTCGCTGGCGTTGTAGAGCGAATTGCTCCTCATGTTGTTGGCACTCGTGATCCAGTACTCGCGGCCCGTCAGGTTATAGTTGTCACCCTTCACCACGCGGCGCTCGTTCTGCAGCTGGTCGGTCACGATGACATTGTCTTCGTTGGCCTGCACGGTCAGGCTGTAGAAACGCTTGTTCAGGGGATTGAGCGTCGACGTCTCGAACTTGGCGCTGCCGATGGTGTCGCCACCGACGTAGACGGCATTGTCCTGAATGTGATATTTCATGAAGTTCAGGATGCGGTCGGCCACCAGCTTCTGGGCTTTCGTCCGCCAGTCCTTGTTCTTGGCCAGTTCGCCATAGACGAGCGTGTCGCTCAGCTCGGCATAGTCGGTCCAGTAGGGCAGATAGCCGTCGGCATGCATCTGCTCGATGGCAGCGTTCTGCGGCACGTAGACCGTGTAGTTGTAGGCGTCGAAGAGCGAGCAGTTGTAGTCGACGCAGGTGTTGCCACCCATCATGGTCTTCATGAGCGTGTTGGCCGTTCCGCCCTGCATGTAGAGCTCCAGGAACCGCTCGCAGTCGGCCCGGCCGTCCAGCAGGCTGTAGAGCGAGCGGCGGCTGGTCAGGGGCATGCCCTGCTCCATGATGTACGACTTGCCGTTGCCCTGCTTGGTCTGGTCGTAGATGGCCTGCACCGCCACGGCCTCGCCGGTCTCTATCTGCAGTCCGCCGGCCACGGTCATCTGACCTTCGCGTCCGGCATTCTCTACTTTCAGGACGCTGCCGCCCTTGGTGGTATAATAGGTGTGGCCGTCCTCGACGTTGCCGATGACAATCAGGTTGTCGAGCATGTCGCACAGGCGGTTCTTCACCTGGTCGTCGCTGGCATCGCTGAGCTCGCCCTCCATCTTCTCACCCGTGGCCATGTTGTAGTTATAGCGATGTGCCCCCACCTTCTTGAAGTCGTTGTCGTAGAAGAACTCGTAAAGGACGGTGGTGGTCTGCCCATAGGAGCACGGGTCGAGATAGTTGAGCATGGCCGTATTGGTGGGGATGAAGAAACTGTAGTAGGAGTCCATCGAGTTCAGGTAAGGTTCAAAATCGAGGTTCTTGATGGCCCAGTAGATGATGTTCATGGTCTCCTCGTTGATCAGTGCGGGGAACGACACCGACGAGTAGGCGGCCGGCGTAAACACCTTGTTGGTCAGGTAGACCACGCCGTTGCAGCCCATGAAGCAACTGTCCACGTGCTGCCGGGCGTCGATGCCGATGGGCACCTTGTTGGTGTTGTCGACGATATTCTTGAACTTCGAGGGTACGGTCTCGACGAACGAGCGCACCAGGTCGATGTCGAGCATCTTGCTCAGCACGGTGATGGGCACGTTCTCCCACGTCCCGTACTGATCCTGCAGCACCTTGCCGCCGCCGTTGTTCCACCATTCGTCCAGTGCGGCATTGGTGGGCACGAGCATGGCGCCGGCGTCATAGTGCAGGTCGCGGCCGGCGGTGTTGGTGTACATATACTGGCTCCACCCTGGGTCGAAGGGCAGATAGGCGTCGACGAGCTGTCCGTCGGGGTCGGTCAGCAGTTCGCCGCCGGTGGTACTGCCGAAGTCGCCCAGACCGCTGTTGCTGGAGAAGTATTTCAGCGTGAAGACCGAGTCTTCGTTGTTGTACAGGCGGTTGTATTCCTTCGTGGCGGCGTCGTCATAGTAGGGTGCACAGAAGCGATCCATGATTTGAGCAAAGCGCGACATGTTGGGATGGCTGTGGATGATTTCAGCCATGTTGTCGGCTGCCGTGGCCAGTCCGTCCATGATCTGGATATAGCCGTTCTTGCAGGTGATGTCGCGCTCCACGAGCTTCTTGCCGTTGACCCAGGCGTCGGTGGTGCTGGTCGAGACGCCGTTGGTCAGGATGCTCAGGTCGTCGTCGGTGATCTTGTTGTAGTTCATGAAGACGGGCAGGAAGTGGATCATGGGCTTCGACGTGTTGTCGCGCAGCAGCACGATGCCGCCCGCCTTGTCCTTATACTTGGCCCAATAGCTGGTATTGGGCATGTCGGCGGGCATGATGCGCGACACCGAGTCGAGCACCGAGGCGGCCGTGGCGCGGCGCATGCACTGGCCCACGAGCGGGGTCGGTCCGCTGACGCTGCTCAGCATCTCCACCAGATAGGCATTGTTGACCATGGCGCTGTTCAGCAGCAGCTTCTTCTTGGCGTCGGTCAGGTCGTCATAGCTCCTGACGCCCCAGTCGTTGTTCTGGAAGAAGGCGTCGTAGACGGCATCGGAGGCGACAAAGAGCGTCTTGCTGCCCGTCTTGCTGAGCACGGCCTTCTGGCCCAGGTCGTCAATGAGGCGCAGAGTGTAGTTGTAGTTGCCGTCCTGCTGCAGCCACTCATAGATGGAGTTGCCCAGCCAGCTAGGCTCCTCGTAGAGATCATTCTTTTCGCCGCAGGAGATAAGCGCGGCCACAAGCAGCCCACCCCCTACCCCTCCCCAAGGGCGGGGGGCCAAGATTGCACAGAGTCGGACAATCCCGTTCCTTATCTTTTACTTCATCCTTCGTAGTTCCATATTATATTACTTGTAGT
>JAFTGI010000031.1 GCA_017458195.1 Prevotella sp. | reverse complement strand
TTCGCGCTCCTGCTCCTCGGGTTCGCCTCCAGCTCCTCAGCTGACGGCGTGATCACCCTATTATTAATAAGGTGTAGAAGCGACTGCGTGCGCCCGAAGAAGTCCTGCTCCACCCTACCCTCGGCATTGCCCGAGCGCATGACGTTCTTCACGATGCGGTCCTCGAGCGAGTGGTAGGTGATGACCACCAGTCGGCCCCCCGGTCTCAGCAGCTGGCAGGCGCCGCGCAGCATGTCGCGCAGGGCATCCATCTCGTGGTTCACCTCGATGCGCAGGGCTTGAAACAGCTTGGTCACCTCCTTCTTCTCGCGCTCACGGGCGAAGATCTGCTCCGTGGCCTTGAGCAACTGCCCGGTGGTCATGACGGGCGCCTGCTGCCGGACCTTAACCAGCGTGGCGGCAATGCGCCGCGCCTGCTTCAGTTCGCCGTAGAGATAGAACACGTCGGCGAGCTGCTCCTCCGAGTAGCCGTTGACGACGTCGGCCGCCGTCATCCCCGCCCGCTTGTTCATGCGCATGTCGAGCGGTGCATCGTCGAATCGGAACGAGAAGCCGCGCGTGGCGTCGTCGAAGTGGTGCGACGAGACGCCCAGGTCGGCCAGCAGACCGTCAATCTGCTCCACGCCGTAATAGCGCATCCACTGCTTCAGATACCTGAAGTTGCTGCGTACGAACGTAAAACGATCGTCGCCGACAATATTCCTTTCAGCGTCCTCATCCTGGTCGAAGCCGTAGAGATGGCCTCCAGGCCCGAGCCGCCGCAGAATCTCGCGCGAGTGGCCGCCGCCACCGAAAGTAACGTCTACGTAAATGCCGTCGGGCTGGATGTCCAGCCCGCCAACACTCTCGTTCAGTAGAACAGATACGTGATATGTTTCTGCCGTCTTAATCATCCTTCCCTCATGTGTTGGCGGTCATGATGGCTTTCAGCTGCGCCGCGAAGTCTTCCTGACTGAGGAAGGGCTCCGTGGTCTTCTCTTGCGCCCAGATCTCGATGACGTCGTTCATGCCGATGAAGCGCACGGTCTGCTCAATGTCGGCCATCTGAAGATAGCGTTTCTGGATCAGGAAGCGGCCGTTGCCGTCGAGCGTCAGCACCTCGGCCTCCGACACATACTGGCGCACAACCTGCTGTCCGACGTCGTCCCACTCATTCACTTTCGCAAGCAGGGCGTCCATCTTGCGGTTCCAGGCGCTCTCGGGATAGAGCACCAGGCAGCGCTGATGCACATCCTTGCGCATCACGAGCGTCTCCTCGCCGGCCGCCTGAAGCACCTTGCGGAACGTGGCGGGCAGGAATACGCGACCTTTGGCGTCGACCTTGGCTTCTATGTTTCCTAAGAAACGCATGTTCTCTCTCTTTATTTAATTTGTGGGATTTGGTTGCAAAATTAATAAAATTCCCCCACAATTCTCCACTTTTCCCCACATTTTTTCACTTTTACCCCTATTTTTTTTGTTTTTTGCCCCCGCCGGGCCTCTTTTTTACACAAAATGTCAGTTTTGTGCAATACTTTTTGCACCACATCGGAAAGCCCGTCGGCATTGTAACCGTCCGCCGAGCGAAACTGAAGCACCGATTCCCGGGTCGTGAAGCAGTGTCCCTCTGCATGCAAAGTGGCACTTCTCGAAAGTAATATACCCCTATATTACTTTCAAAAAGCCCCGTTTTAACATTTGAGACCCTGACAAGGAGAAGTGAAGGTGTCCACCTTCATCAAATGAGAAAAGATGTTACGAAATCAGCGGTTTTGCTTGCATTACACTGCAAAAAGGCCGCCGCAAACGTCAAAATAACATAAAAAAGGACACTTTTAAGGAAAAATTCGCTAAAAGTCAAAGACTTTTTGTAACTTTGCATCTTGTAACATCAAAAACAAGCAATGGAACCAATAACCGAGAAAACCGTCGACATCGAGAAGGTGCTGCGCTCGAAGATGGGGGCCAAGGCCCGCTGGGTGCCGCGCTTCGCCGTCAACTGGCTCAAGCGCATCGCCCACGAAGATCAGGTGAACGACTTCCTCTGGCAGGCTCGCGACCTGACCGGGACGCCCTGGCTTGAGGCCTGTCTGAACTACCTGAACGTCAAGATTGAGGTCAGCGGCCTGGAGAACCTGCCCGCCAAGGACGACGAGCGGCTCTACACCTTCGTCTCGAACCACCCCCTCGGCGGCATCGACGGCGTGGCCCTCGGATCGGTGCTCGGACGCCAATACGACGACCGTTTCCGCTATCTGGTCAACGATCTGCTGATGAACCTGCCCGGACTGGCTCCACTCTGCATTCCCATCAATAAGACCGGCAAGCAGAGCCGCTCGTTCCCCGCAATGGTCGAGGCCGGATTCCAGAGCCAGAACCACATCCTGATGTTCCCCGCAGGCATCTGCTCGCGCCGCCGCGACGGTGAGATCCGCGACCTGCCGTGGAAGAAGACCTTCATCTCGAAAAGCATTGAGTATCAGCGCGATGTCGTGCCCATCCACTTCGGTGGTCACAACAGCAATTTCTTCTATCGCCTGTCGAACTTCAGCGACCGCTATGTGAAGAAAGTCAACATCGCCATGCTTTTCCTGGCCGACGAGATGTTCAAGAACACCGGCCAGACCTTCCACGTCACCATCGGCAAGCCTATCCCCTGGCAGACCTTCGACAAGTCGAAGACGCCCGCCGAATGGGCCGAAAACGTCAAAGAACAAGTTTACAAACTACGATAATGGAACAGCCTATCATCCAGCCCATCGCGAAAGAACTGATCAAGGCCGAGCTGACGCCCGACCGCCAGTTGCGCATGACCAACAAGAGTAACAACGAGATCTACATCGTCACCGCCCACAATGCCCCCAACGTGATGCTGGAGATAGGACGACTGCGCGAGATCGCCTTCCGCGAGGCTGGCGGAGGCACCGGCAAGGAGACCGACATCGACGAGTTCGACACCTGCGCGAACTGCTACAAGCAGCTCATCGTCTGGAATCCCGAGGCCGAGGAGATCATCGGCGGCTACCGCTACCTCGAGGGCACCAAATGGGAGCTGGGCACCGACGGCCAGCCCCTGCTGGCCACGAGCCACATGTTCCACTTCAGCGAGCGCTTCCTGCGCGACTACATGCCCTACACGGTCGAGCTCGGACGCTCGTTCGTCTCGCTGCCCTACCAGTCGAGCCGCATGGGCGCCAAGAGTCTCTTCGCCCTCGACAACCTCTGGGACGGTCTCGGTGCGCTGACCGTCGTCATGCCCAACGTCCGCTATTTCTTCGGCAAGATGACCATGTACCCCAGCTACATCCGCAAGGGGCGCGACATGATTCTCTACTTCCTGAACAAATATTTTGCCGACAAGGATGAGCTCGTAATTCCGATGAAACCGTTGAAAATTGAAGCTGACATCGCGGAATTGGAAGCCATCTTCACCGGCGGCAGCTTCAAGGACGACTACCGCATCCTGAACCGCGAGGTGCGCGCCCTGGGCTACAACATTCCGCCACTGGTGAACGCCTACATGAGCCTCTCACCCACCATGCGCCTTTTCGGCACGGCCATCAACTACGGCTTCGGCGACGTCGAGGAGACCGGCATCCTCATTGCCATGGACGAGATCCTCGAGGAGAAGCGCCGCCGCCACATCGACTCCTTCGTGCGCGACCATCCCGACGCCCTCAAGATCACCAGCGGCGCCAACAAAATCATCTACAGCAAGAATTATTAGGTTCTGCAAGATTTTGCGAAGACTCCAAGCAGCGAATCCATTTATGAAATATTTATTGATTTCAGCGACTGTCGGTTGCGCTCTTTCGGCCGGCGGACAGTCGCTTGATGAGCGCCATCTGCTGCTCGACGGATCGCTGTCGGCAACCGAGGCTGCCAGCCGTCCCTTTGTTTATCGCTCACTGCAGGAACTCGTTGCACACCTACAGGACACGACGACCGTCTACGTGGCGCCGTGGGTCTACTGGGTCGACGATCCGGATCATCCCGAGGTGGTCGTCGGGCGTGACGGGCGGGAGCCGTTTGGCATGGAGATTACGGCAAAAAAGCTCGATTTCATCGGCATTTCTTCCAATGCTCGCGACGCCGTGTTCGCCTCGAAGCGTGGACAGACGCAAGGCGCCGTCGGCAACTTCACGATGTTCTTCTTCCATGTCGACGAGCTGCGCGTGGAGAACCTGACGATGGGCAACTTCTGCAATGTCGACCTTGACTATAAGCTCCGGCCCGAGCTGTCCATACGTAAGCGGAGCGACGTTATCACGCAGGCCCATGTGGGCTACGTCGACGGTCGCAGGCTCGTGGCCCGCAACGTGCGCTTCATCAGCCGGCTGAACCTCAACCCGCTCAACGGCGCCGGCGAGAGCCTCTATGAGAACTGTCACTTCGAGTGTACCGACGACGCGCTGAATGGCCGCAATGCCATCTATCGCCACTGCGACTTCGACCTCTACGGGGCCAAGCCGCTATGGAGTACCAGCGAACGGGGGGTGTTGTTCGACGACTGCGACTTCTACGTCCGCACCAACAATCGGGAGACTTACTTCTGCAAGCAGGGTGGACCGGTGGCCGTGAACGGCTGCCGCTACCATGCCCCTGAGGGGTCAGTCGTCGGCTGGACGGCCTATCCACAACCCTGGCTGCGCTGCTATCAGCAAGACTTCACGCTCAACGGGCGCCCCTACCTCATCGGACAAGCACAGCCCAGCAACACTGTCAGCTGGCACGAACCGGCCGACAGTATCCCCTTCCTGGCCATCAGCCGACACGAGGCGCGACTGCGCTCGCCAGCCGAACTGACGCTGCAGTCTGAGCCTGGCGTCAGCTGGAGCATCGACAAGAATTTCGATGGAACCGCAGATTTTAAGGATTTAGGACGAGGTGAAATTTTAGGTAAAATGATAAATAACTCCGATGAAACCGTCGATTTTTGCATCGTCGCTAAAGCTGCTGACGGTCGCGAGGCAGCTTGCCATGTGCAGCTGGAGCCATCGTTGCTGCCGCCGCCAAGCTTCATCCGAGAGCCCCACATCGTCATCGACGGCGACTCAGCCCGTCTCGACTACGAGCTCGACCTCCATGGCCTGCGCGACGAGTCAATCATCAGCTGGCTGCGCAACGGCATCATGGTCAGCACGTCACACGACCGCCCGCAGCGCACCTACCATCTGACAGAAGCCGACCGCGGGCACCGCTTGACAGCAACTATCATGCCAAAAAGTCAACGCAGCGAAGTTGACAAAAATTTAACTACGATGGAATCGTCCATTTTTTTGGATTTCGGAAAATTTTTGGTTAATTCTTTTTCCAGTTTCTTTACAGACTTCAGCAATTTTCCTACCCAGTGGCAACCACTCGTCAAGCCCGGATTCTGGATTGTGGACGGCTATAAGCCCGAAGACACAGCCGACTACGACTGGACGTTCGACCCGAAGAAGCCCATGTGGGCCTACGCCGAGGGCTTCAACGGCGCCGTGGGCCGCGGTCTGGTGCAGGCGCAGCGCGGCGCCCGACTGATGTACACACCAGTCAATAATTCCTGTGATCACATGTCGTTGCAGCTCGACGTCGACCCGACTAAGACGGCCGGCCAGGGCTTCGGCTCGGCCACGGGGCAGTATATGGACGTCTGCCTGAAGTTCGACACCCGCACACTCACGGGCTACGGTCTGCGCATCGTCCGCACCACGAAGCACGCCAAGGCCGTCGACTTCCTGCTCGTGGAATATGCCGACGGTAAGGTCAGCTCCCTAACCGACCCTGTCACAGCGACCTGCTACCGCACCGGCTGTACAATCCGCCTCGAATACCGCAAGGGACATCTGACAGCTGACGTCACCACCACGACGCCACATCCCGCCGACAGCCAACTGCCCCACGAGGTCCATCTGAAAGCAAAGGTCAGGAGAAGCAGCCACGGCGGCATACATATCCAGCACACGGGAACCTGCGGCGAGAGCACCACAATGCTCCACCGCCTCAAGGTCGAATGGTAAGAAAAGAGAAGCGCCATTGTTCGGTCAGACGATAGGCAGCGAGATGCCGCAGATCTTCTGGTAAACGTCGAGGGCGTAGACGTCGGTCATACCGCTGATATAGTCGACGACGGCCATGACGCGGGTCTCGAGGTCGGGGCTCTCGATGTCATACTGCGAGGAGACACGGCCGATGAGCTGCTGCGAGTAGTAGCGGTCGGGATGCTCGATAGCCTCGATCATGAGCTCCATGAGCGTGGCCATGATGCGGTAACCGGAGAGCTCGACGTCGAGCACCGGGCGGCTCTTGTAAATGCGCTGGCGGGAGAGCGTGGCACAGCGCTTGTAGGCCTCGCGGGGCAGCGGGCTGATATGATCGATGAGCGAGCCCGAGAACGTGCCGGCCAGGATCTGCTCCTCGTTGTCAATAAAGGTCTGAGCACACTCGTGCTCCAGCTTGTTGATGACGCAGGCCCGAAGGTACTGAATCTTTTCGTTGGGATCGCTGACCTCCTCGTCGGAAATGCGGTTCCGGATGCGATTTCGGTCGGTTTCATCGAAGAAGTCGAGCATCATCTGGCAGGTCTCATCGAAGGTCAGAATCTTCAGTTTGTAGGCATCCTCGAGGTCCATGATTTCATAGCAGATGTCGTCGGCTGCCTCGACGAGGTAGACCAGCGGATAGCGTGCCCAGCGGTCGGGTTCGATCTGTGGGATGCCCAGCTTTTCGGCGAGGCTCTCGTAGGCAGCACGCTCCGAGGTGAAGAACCCGAACTTGTTCTTCTTGGCCTTCGTGGCCGGGAAGGGATATTTCACGATGGAAGCCAGTGTGGAATAGGTCATGGCGAATCCACCCTGCCGACGGCCCTTGAAGCTGTGGGTGAGCAGTCGGAAGGCGTTGGCATTGCCGTCGAAGTGAGTGATGTCAGCCCAGAACTCGGGCGACACCTCCGACTGCAGGTGCTGGCCCTTGCCCTCGGTGAAGAAAGTCTGGATAGCCTTCTCGCCGGAGTGGCCGAAGGGCGGGTTGCCCATGTCGTGCGCCAGACAAGCCGTGGCCACAATCTGTCCCATCTCAGAAGCCATAGAATCGATGAAACCGTCTTTTTTTGAAGATAAAACACGAAAAACGTCATTGCCGAGCGACATGCCGACGGAGGCCACCTCGAGCGAGTGGGTCAGGCGGTTGTGCACGAAGATGCTGCCCGGCAGGGGGAACACCTGGGTTTTGTTCTGCAGGCGGCGGAAGGGGGCAGAGAAAATGAGTCGGTCGTAGTCGCGCTTGAACTCGGTGCGGTCGTCGTGGCGCTCCGGATGGCGGTGCTCCTGACCAAGACGGCAGTTGGAGATGAGTTGATTCCAGTTCATCATTTCATTGTACATTATTCATTGTTCATTGTACATTGTACATTATACATTGTTCATTGAATTAACTGTTGCGGAGCTGCGTGGGCGTCATGCCGAAGTGCTCCTTGACATACTTGCCGAAGAACGACGGGTTAGGGAAGCCCATGCGGGCACATATCTGCTTGATGCTCAGGTCGGTGTGCTTCAGGTAGTAGCGGATGTCGGCAAGCACCTGCTGCGTAATCCACTCGTTGGCCGTCTTGCCCGACTGCTTCTTGCAGACCGACGAGAGATACTTGGGCGTGATGCAAAGCTCAGCCGCATACGACTCGACGCTGCGGTGCTTCACGGGCTGCTGCTCGAGCAGGTTGAGGAAGCGCTGGAACAGGCTGTCGGCCTGGCGCATCTGCACTTGTGCAGGGCGGTCGGTGAGCATCTGCTGCATGCGGCCGCAGATGGCCACGAAGGCGGCCTGCAGGAGCGACTGAATGACCTCCATGCGGAAGGGCGTCTGGCTGTCGTTGTCGATGCACAGCCGCAGCAGGTCGTAGAACTGGCTGAAGTAGGCTGCGTCATGGTCGCTCATCGAGACGATGTGCTTGCGATGGATGTACATGGTCTCGTTCCAAATACTGATCTTCTCGCGAAGGAAGGCTTGCAGGATGCGAGTCGTGAAAAACATGGCCTTGAACTCGAAGTCGGGACTCATCATAAAGTCGCTGAACGTCACGTTAGGCGGACAAATGAACACATTGCCCCGCCCCACGGTAGTCTGCTGCCCGTTGAAAGTGCCCTGGGCCTTACCGGCGATGCAGATGACCAGGAGGTTCATTTTCAGGTGGGCCGTCGTAGGCTCCACGAGCGTTTTGACATTGTCGATGATGACGATGTCGTCGTCAGAATAGTCGACGGTGACGTCGTGGCTTTCAGCCAGCTGGCGAATTGTAACATCTTCGATATGCATGATTGTTATTTGCTTTACGACTGCAAAGATGGCAATAAAAAACGAGAAAACAATAGCCCTATGGAATATTTTAATGTTCTTTTTCACTTAGTGTGGAGTTTTTGATAAAGATTAGTACCAAAAAGAACACCGTTGTTCCAGAAAAAATCACCAACTTTGCAGTCGATTTCACTTAATTGCGATTATGAAGACAAAAATAATTATAGGATTATTGGCCGTTTTGACCATTGCGGGCTGTAGCGGCAAGGAAGAATCGGGGGTGAAGGCCCCCACGAAAGTTAAGACTGAGATTGTTGGCAGCGAGCCCCCCAGCGACGGCGCAGCGACGTTTGTCGGCACGGTGGAGGAGCGCGAGGCTACGGCTGTGAGCTTCACCGGCATGGGCGTGGTGCGCCGCGTGCTGGTGAGCGAGGGTCAGCACGTCAGCCGCGGTCAGCTGCTGGCCGAGATGGACGACACGCAGGCCCGCAACCTGCTGGCCGGAGCCGAGGCGCAAGTGGCGCAGGCTGAGGATGCCCTCGAGCGCTACAGCCAGTTGCACGAGAACGGTTCGATGACCGAGGCCCAGTGGGTGGAGGTGCAGAGCAAGGTGGCTCAGGCGCGTGCCTCATTGGAGGTGGCCCGCAAGAACGTGGCTGACTGCCGGCTGACGGCGCCCGTCGGCGGCATCATCGGTCGCAAGATGGTGGGCGCCGGCGAGACGGCACTGCCCTCACAGGCCGTGGTCACCATCCTCGACGTCACGTCGGTGAAGGTGCGCGTGGCCGTGCCGGAAAGCGAGATAAGCCGTATCGGCGCGGGCACGCCTGCGTATATTAAAGTGGAGGCCGTCGGCCGCTCGTTTGAGGGCGGACGCATTGAGAAGGGCGTGGTAGCCGATGCCCTAACGCACACCTACGACGTGCGCATCAGCGTCGACAACCGCGAGCGGCTGTTGCTGCCCGGCATGGTGGCTTCTGTCAGGTTTACTGCGACAATGTCGCAGTCTACGGAACTGGCCTTGCCCGTGACGGCGGTGCAGAAGCGGGCCGGAGGACAGCTGTTCGTATGGACCGTGAGCGCCGACAGCACGGCGCACCGCACGGCCGTCAGCATCGGCCAGACGACGGGCAACCACGTGGCCATCACCGAAGGCCTGACTGGCGGCGAGCGCATCGTCACTGAGGGCTATCAGAAACTGAGCGAGGGCTCGCGTGTCACATTCTAAAGCATCAACGACGACTATGGAAGAAAGAATGAAGTGGCTGCGCTGGCCGCTCGACCACTACCCCATCACGCTGCTGCTCACCGTGCTGCTGTTCCTGATGGGCATCTATGGCATGTATGTGATGCCGAAGGACGAGTTCCCGGCCTTCACCATCCGCCAGGGCGTCGTGGTGGCCGTCTATCCCGGCGCCACGACCGAGGAGGTGGAGCAGCAGGTGGCCCGTCCACTGGAGCGCTATCTGTTCACCTTTGGCGAGGTCTGTCGTGAAAAGACCACGACGACGTCCCAGAACGGTATGTGCATGGTGATGGTCCGACTGAACGACGACGTGAACAACAAGGACGAAGTGTGGAGCAAGATCAAGCACGGCCTCACCCTGTTCAAGCAGCAGCTGCCGCAGGGCGTCCTGGCCCTGATGGCTAACGACGACTTCGGCAACACGTCGTCCCTGCTCATCGCCATCGAGAGCCCGGAGCGCAGCTACCGCGAGCTGCAGGACTACACCGACCGCTTGGGCGACCGGCTGCGCCGCGTGCCGTCGGTGGCCAACGTGCGGGTCTACGGCGAGCAGAAGGAGCAGATCAGCCTCTACGTCGACCGCCAGCGCCTCGAGGCCTACGGCATCGGTCAGCAGATGCTCTTCACCAAGCTCCAGCAAGAAGGCCTGACCACCATGAGCGGCAGCATCAGCAACACCGCCCAGCAGACGCCCATCCACCTGGCACCGACGGAAAACACCGAGGCCGAGGTGGCGGCAATGATTATCTACCGCGACGCCGCGACGGGCAAGGTGGTGCGCGTCGGCGATGTGGCCCGCGTGGTGCGCGAATACGACCAGGACGCCAGCTATATCGAGCAGGACGGTCATCCCTGCGTGCTGCTCTCATTAGAGATGACCGCAGGCAATAACATCGTGCAATATGGCAAGGACGTCGACCGCGTGCTCGATGACTTCCGTCAGTCGGAACTGCCCGACGACGTCACCCTGACCCGCATTGCCGACCAGCCGAAAGTGGTCAGCCTCAGCGTCAGCGACTTCCTGCGCGACCTGCTCATCTCGATGGCCATCATCATCCTGGTCATGATGGTGCTATTCCCCCTGCGGTCGGCCATCGTGGCGGCCATCACCATCCCCCTGAGCACCTTCATATCCGTGGGCATCATGTATCTGTTGGGCGTCGAGCTCAACATCGTCACGCTGGCTGCCCTCATCGTGGTGCTCGGCATGGTGGTCGACAACTCGATCGTGGTCATCGACGGCTATCTTGAATATGTCGGCAAGGGCTTCGAGCCGCGCGAGGCCGCCCTGCGCTCGTCGGTGCAATACTTCATGCCGATGATGCTGGCCACGCTCTGCATCTGCGTCATCTTCTATCCGCTGCTGATCACCATGACAGGCGGTTTCCGTGATGCCCTGCAGGATTTCCCCGTCACGATAACGGTCAACCTGATGGTGTCGCTCTTCCTGGCCGTCACGGTCATCCCGTTCCTTGAGGTGCTGATTATAAAGCCGGGAAAGGTGAGCACCGGCGGCAACAAGATTACCCGCACAGTGCAGACTGTATATAATAAAGTGCTCGACTGGACCTTCAGCCACCCATGGCTCACCATCGGGGGCGGTCTGGGCCTGGTGGCGCTGTCGACGCTCATCGTGCCGACGCTGAAGATCCGACTGTTCCCCTACGCCGACCGCGACCAGTTTGCCGTAGAAATCTTCATGCCCGAGGGCAAGGGCCTCGACGACACGCGCCTGATAGCCGACTCGCTGCGCCACGTGCTGCAGCAGGACGACCGCGTCCGGTGCATCACGTCGTTCGTCGGCTGCTCGTCGCCGCGCTTCATGACCTGCTATGCCCCGCAGATGGCCGGCAAGAACTATGCGCAGTTCATCGTCAACACCACGTCGCAGCAGGCCACGCTCGACCTGCTGGCCGACTATCAGCCGCGCTTCAGCGAGCACTTCCCCGAGGCCTACGTGCGCTTCAAGCGGCTCGACTATCTGGAGGTGCCCGAACTGGAATACCGCTTCTACGGCGACGACCTCGACTCGCTTCACGCCGTGGCCGAACGGCTGATGGAGCGCATGCGCGAGATGCCCGAGCTGGAGTGGGTGCACACCGACTTCATGCAGCCTTATCCCATCGTCGACGTGCGGCTCGACCCCGTCGCCTCGGCACAGTTGGGCATCAGTCGCGCCACCGCCGCACTGGCCCTGAGCGCCACCACCGGCGACCTGCGCGTCGGACAACTCTGGGAGGAGGACTACGAGGTGCCCATCGTGGTGCGCGATGCCGGCCGACTGTCGTTCTCCGACATCGAGAACCTCGGTGTGGCCACGCCCATGACCATGCTCAGTTCTCAATTGTCAATTTTCAATTATCAATTTTCAACTAACTCCACCGTGCCGCTGCGCCAGGTGGCAAAAGTCAGTCCGCGGTGGAGCGAGGGCCGCATCATGCACCGTGGCGGCGAGCGCTGTCTGACCGTCACGGGTCAGTTTGCCCAGGGCGTCTATGCCGCGCCCGTGGAGCAGCGCGTAGCCGACATCATGACCAGCGAGCTCACCCTGCCCGAGGGCGTCCGCGCTGAGGTGGGCGGCGAGATCGAATACGACGCCGAGGCCCTGCCGATGCTCTTCGGAGGTGTGGCCATCTCGATGGTCATCATCTTCTTCTTCCTGCTGTTCAACTTCAAGCGCTTCGGCATCGCGACCATCTGCATCGCAGCCCTCGGCCTGATGCTGCCCGGCGGGCTTATCGGTCTCGCCATGATGAACCGCATGCTGGGCCTGACCTCCATCATGGGCGTCATCACGCTGATGGGCATGATCATGCGCAACGAGATCCTGATCTTTGAGCATGCCGACAACCTGGTGAAGACGGGACAGGACGTGCGCACAGCAGCCTACGAGGCCGGCCGGCGCCGCATGGTGCCCATCTTCCTGACCACGGCCACGACGGCCGTCGGTGTGGTGCCGATGATCATAGCCGGCTCGTCGTTCTGGATGCCCGTGGGTGTCACCATCTTCGCCGGCGGCATCGGCTCGCTCATCATGGTCGTCACGATGCTGCCCGTCATATATTGGAAAGCCACGAAAAAGAAACGTCAATGAAACGAAATGCCCTTATTCTCCTTTGTCTCGTAAGCTGCAACATCGTTGCAGCCCAATCCCCCTACACCCTCCAGCAGCTCAAGGACTCCGCCCTGCGCAACAACATCGCCATGCGCCAGGCCCGGATTGACATCGACGCCGCCCGCGAGCAGCGCCGCGAGGCCTTCACCAAATACTTCCCGACGGTCAGCGCCACGGGCGCCTGGTTTAATGCCAACCGTCCGATGGCCAAGATGGACGTCGACCCGCAGGAGTTCATCACGCCCGAGACTGGCATGATGCTGTCGCAAATGCTGCCGCCCGAGATGCTCGCCACGCTTGGCACACCGATGAGCATGACGATGATGAAGAACGGCACCATCGCCTCGCTCACGGCCATGCAGCCCGTCTTCGCCGGTGGACAGATTGTCAACGGCAACCGACTGGCCCGCGTGGGCGAGGAGGCCAGCCAGCTGCAGATGCAACTGCGCCGCAACGAGGTGGAACGCCAGGTGGAGCAATACTACTGGCAGCTGGTCAGCCTGCAGGAGAAGGTGAAGACCATCGATGCCGTCGACTCGCTCCTCGCGCGTATATATAAAGATGTAGAGGTTGCCGTGCGAGCCGGCGTCGCCATGCGCAACGACCTCCTGCAAGTGCAGCTACGCCAGAACGACATCGCGAGCGAGCGCCTGAAACTGCAGAACGGCATCAGCATCGTCAAAATGCTGTTGTCGCAGTATTGCGGCATCGAGCCCAACCCCACCCCCTCCCCAAGGGAGAGGAGCTATAATAGTTTAGAAGTTATCATGCCTGACATAGATCAACAAAGTTCTAAGCTCCCCTCCCTTGGGGAGGGGTTGGGGGTGGGCCTTCTTCCTGAGTATCAGCTACTTGAAAAGCAGGTGGAAGCCACGGCACTGCAGAAGAAAATGGCCATCGGCCAGCAGATGCCGACCGTGGCTGTCGGCGCCGGCTATAACTATCACAACCTTCTGGAGAACGACCGCACCTTCGGCATGCTGTTCGCCACGGTCAGCATCCCCATCAGCGACTGGTGGGGCGGCTCGCATGCCATCAAGCGCAAGAAGCTGGAGCACCAGAAAGCCCTCGACCAGCTTGCCGACAACGCCCAGCTGCTCGAGATCCGCGCCCAGAAGGCCGCCAACGACGTCGCCGAGGCCCGCCAGCAGCTCGACCTGGCCAGCCGTGCCATCGAGCAGGCCGACGAGAATCTGCGCATCCTCCGCAATCAGTACAAAGCGGGCGTCAGCAACATGAGCGACCTGCTCGAGGCGCAACTGCTCTATCAGCAGACCCTCGACAAGCGTGTCGATGCGTGGGCCAACCTACAGAACCGTCTGCTCGACCTTCGTCAGGCCACGGGTCAGGAATAAAAAAACGTTTATTAGCGGCTCAGCCACGATCGGGGATTGAGCAACTCGGTCCAGTTGCGGAGCTGGAACTGCAGGGTACAGTCGCTGCCGAGGGCGCCGAGAGTCTGATAGGCTTTCACCTTCTGACCCGAGCCGACGCTGACCGACGTGAGGTTGCAGTAGACTGAGATGTATCGGCCGTGGCGCACCATGACGATGTAGCGGTCACCCTTCTGGAAAATACGGCTCACCTCGCCGTCGAAGATGCAGCGGGCCATGGCACCCGACTGTCCTTTCAGGTGGATGCCCTTGCTGTCAAGGCGGATGGCACTGAGGCCGTCGGGCACGTAGCTGCCGAACCCGCGCACAATCTTGTAGGGCCCCGTGATGGGGACGGGCAGCCGCCCCTTGTTGCTGGCGAAGTTGCCGCTCAGCTTCTTGTCGGCGGCAGGCTCATTGTATTTCTCTGCCTTGCGCTCCTCTTTCTTAGCCTGAGCCTCCTCGCGCTCAGCCTGCTTGCGCTGCTGTTCAGCCTGACGGGCGCGCTGCTGGGCTGCATTCTTCTCCTGCTGCGTCTTCGCGGCCTTGGCCTCAGCCTTGGCCTTGCGCTCAGCCTCCTTGGCGGCTGCCAGACGGCGCTCGCGCTCCTGACGTGCCTGCTCCTGCTTCTTCTTGCGGGCAGCTTCAGCCTCAGCCTTCTTCTTCCGCTCAGCCTCCAAGCGGGCCTTTTCGCGGGCAATCTCGTCGGCAATCATGCGCTCAATGCGGGCATTCAGGTCAGCCTCCTCCTTCTGCTGCTGAGCCAGCAGGGCCTGGGTGGTCTTCTGTTCCTTCTTCAGGGCGTCCACCATGCGCTGCTGGTCCTGCTGCTTTGTCTCCAGCTTCTGCTGTTCCTGCTGACCGCGACTGAGCAATGCAGCCTTTTCATTGCGCGAGCTTTGAAGTTCCTGCTGCTTCTGTGAGACCTGTTCCTGTTTTGATTTCACGGCTTCGCCCTGGGCTTTCTGATAAGTGGCATACTGGTCAACGAAGCGCGTGCGACGATACATCTGATTGAAATTGTCGGCACTGAAGATGAACATCAGGCGGTTCTGAATCTTGCGGTTGCGATGCATATAGCGCACGGACCGCACATAGCGCTGCCGACGATCCTCCAGTTCCTTGTTCAAGACGACGAGCTGCGAGTCGAGCACGGCGATGGTCGTGTCGAGGGCGGCGATGCTTTGGCGGATGGTGTCAATGGTGCGACGCTTGTCGTCAATCTCATTGTTGAGCACCATCACGTCCTGCAAGCCTTTTTTCACGCTTGACTCAATCTCGGCCAGGCGCTTTTTCTTCTGTGCAATCTCCTGCTGCTTGCGCTTCTGCTCAGCCTGCAGCTTCTCGCGCTGCGTGGGCTGTTTCTTCTTGGTCGTGGCCGTCGTGGTGGCCTTGGCTTTGGGCTTGGCTTTCTGAGCGGGAGCGGCAAGGCATGTTCCGACCGCAAGGCAGATAAGGAGCAGGAGACGTTTCATGAGGCTGGGGGGATGTTAGAGTGACATGAGCCGGCGAAGGATGTCGTCGACCGATACTTGCTTATACTTTGATGAGACGGTGGTGAGCGTCTCCCAGTCATTGTCGGTTGAGAAGCTGCTGAGCTGGAATCCCACCTTGAGCTGCTTCTTGGCCGTCTTCACGTTGACCTCCATGTCGCTTGGCAACTGCCACTTCTCGACGTTTTTGAAGTCGCGGTAGTCCCATGTCAGCTGGGCCTCGCGGTGGTCGACGGCGGTCTGGCTGATGCGGGCCGTGCGGGGATCGGCCTGCCACTCATAACTGAGCTTATCGGCCTGCAGACTGATGACTACGGCGTCGCCCTGCCGCACGGCCTTGAAGTCATTGAGGTCAGGCTGCTGGCGGCCGGGTTCGAAAAGTTCGTTGAGGAAGAGTGACTGGAGCGTCCAGAAGTTGATGCCGCTCTTGCGCAGGAAGTCGACCTGATCATAGGGCACGCGGACATATTGCTTGTTGATGCGATCCATCATCAGCACATAGTCAGGTGTAAACTCAAGACGTCCTGCCTCGACGATGCCAAGAGCCATGAGCTGGATGCGGATGACCTCGTCGCGCTTCATCTTCAGCTGTCCGCCAACGGAGATGTTCTGCGCCCCAATCTCGGCCGAGAACTTCAGCTTCGAC
Source organism: Prevotella sp. (assembly GCA_017458195.1). Taxonomy (GTDB): domain Bacteria; phylum Bacteroidota; class Bacteroidia; order Bacteroidales; family Bacteroidaceae; genus Prevotella. The sequence continues at coordinate 11,039 of JAFTGI010000031.1, read as the reverse complement.
GTGATGCAAGGCAGCGACTTACCGACCGGTGCAACCACCTGTTTCAGAAACTTTTGGGGCTGAAAATCGGCGGTTTCATCGATACTGACAGCATTCTTCTGAGTGCCGCAGGCAGCTATCAGGACGATGGCCACGAGCGTAAAGATATAGTTACGATAGTGCTTCATTGCTTGATGTATTTCTTACGTTTCACTTTTCTTGCCAGCAGCTTGTTCTGCGGATCGTCCTGCAGGGCTTGCTGCCAATAGCCGACGGCCGCCTCAACGTCGCCGCACATGAAATAGATGTCGCCGGCGTGCTCCAGTTCGACGCTGCTGGGCGTGGAGTCGTTCTGGAGGGTCTGGTCGATGTAGATGCGGGCCTCGGCATAGCGCTGCTGCATGAAGAGGATCCAGGCGTAGGTGTCCAGATAGGTGGGGTTCTTCGGTTCGGCCTTCACCGTCTTCTGGCTCATCTGCACGGCCTCGTCGAGGCGCTTGCCCTGCACGCTGAGGAAGTAGGCATAGTTGTTCAGACAGCCGATGTTGTCAGGCTTCCACTGCAGGCAGGAATCATAAGCTGCATAAGCCTCACGCTCGCGGCCTTTCTGGTGGAGCAGGTCGCCCATGACGGCATAGAAGTCGCTGACAATCTCGGGCGAACTCTCGTCGGTGATGACGCTGATGCCGGTCTGAAAATCCTCCAGCGCGTGGTCGGTGTCCTCGCGACGGTAGTAGGCCATGCCCTGATAGTAATAGAAAGCCATCTCCTCAGGGTTATACTGCCGGGCCTGCTGGCAGAGGTCGATGATGCGTTGGTCGTCATTGTCCTCCCAGGCCATCTGCACCAGATGGAGGCGGGCCGAGGCGCGGTCGGGCGAGAGCTGCAGCACATAGCCGAGAGCCTGTGAGACGCTGTCGCGCGGCATTTTCTTCAGGTCCATATAGGCAGCCATGAGCTCAGCGATGTCGGCATCAGGACTGGGTTGTGCCAAAATCTGGCGGAACAGGTTGAGCACCACGGTACTGTCGCCGCCCTGCTGTTCGTTCTCGCCGATGACCTGCCGCAGCTGGTAGATCTTGTCCTCCGCCGTGGCATGGGGGTTGAGCAGCACGCAGCGCGTCAGCGAGTCCACTCGCGCCTGATCCTCCTCGCCGACGTAGTAGTTGCGCAGGGTCAGCTGGGCACGCAGGTTCTGGGGCTCATCGGTCAGTATCTGCCGCAACAAGGCGTAGGCCTCCGGACGGTTGTCGTTGAGCATCAGCGTGTTGGCATAGAGCGTGCGATAGTTCAGGTCGTTGGGATAGCGCTCAGCCAGCTGCCGCACCTCGTCGACGGCCTTCTGCTGCTGGTCCAGCTGGATGTAGAGACCGCTCTTAGCCAGCGACGTGCGCTCGCTCTTGCCGTCGATGACCTCCATGCGGTCGAGCACGTCGACAGCCTTGGCATAGTCCTTTTGCTGCACGTAGAGCTGATAGAGCGTCTGGAGCAGCTCCTGACGGCTCTTGTCGGCCTCATACATGCGCTCCACGACACCGACGGCATCGCCGTAGAGGCCTTCCTGCACGTAAGCCTGCGCCAGCGTCTCCATATAGGTCATGTTGCCCGGCTGCAGGCTGTCGGCCCGCTGCAGGTCGGCCAGGGCCAGGTCAGCCTGCTGCATTTCGCTGTAGTACTGCGCACGGAAGAAATAGGCTTCAGAGGCGTCGGGGCGCAGGTCGATGCAGCGGCAAAGCAGGTCGAACGTCGCGTCGTGGTGTGACTTCTGCCGCTCAAGCATGGCCTCGTGGAACAGGACATCATAGGAACGGTCGGAGACGTGAATGGCAGGCTGCGCCTGGATAACCACTGCAGCCATCGCCACTATGATAAAATTCACAAGTCTAAGCACTCCCAATTATCAATTATCAATTATCAAGTATCAATTATCAATTGTCAATTGTCAATTATCAATTGTCAATTCACCCCCGTGTGCCCATAGCCGCCGGCGCCACGCTCGGTCTCGTCGAGGGAGTCAACTTCGATGAAATCGGCCTTTTCGTAACTTGAAATGACCATTTGTGCGATGCGCTCGCCGTCGTTGACGACAAAATCCTCATCAGAGAGGTTGATCAGCACCACGCCCACCTCGCCCCGATAGTCGGCATCGATAGTGCCGGGAGCATTGAGCACGGTGATGCCCCGCTTCAGGGCCAGTCCACTGCGGGGCCTGACCTGGGCCTCATAGCCCTCGGGCAGCGCGATGTAGATGCCCGTCGGGATGAGTCGGCGCTCCATCGGCCGCAGCACGACGGGCTCACTGAGGTTAGCTCTCAGATCCATGCCTGCGCTCTGGCTTGTAGCGTAGGCCGGCAGGGGCTGATGCCCCCTGTTGACTACTTGTATCTTCATATTCGGGTGGCAAAGTTACGAAAAAAGGTTGTAACAAACGAGGGATTTGGGAAGATTAACGCAATTCGGCCTAAAAATAAAATCTGCTCGTTGACGACAGGAGACGCATTCAGGATCAAGGATGTATGTGCTTTGTGGCTTTTGCCAACAAAGTGTGTAAGAGGCTGCGCCCTCCTACAGCATAATAATACAGAATTGACTGCATCAGGGGTTATCTGAATGGAAGGCCTCTTTTTTTAAAGATGTGTAAAAACGAAGTAGAATTATTATTTTCTCGAAAAAAAGACGTAATTTTGTAGCAGACAATAACGGTAAAGGTTTCTTGACATGACTACCTATTTAAAGTTCAAGGAATACATCTGGCTGGTGAATACCATCTACCAGGCCAAGGCCATCACCTTTGCTGAGATTAATGAGCAATGGATCAAGACGGACATGAGCGGAGGTGTGGAGATGGCTCGCACCACGTTCCATCGCCATAAGTGTGCCATCGAGGACATTTTTGGCATCTACATCGAGTGCGACAAGAAGAACGGCAATAAGTATTATATCGGCAACGAGCAGGTGCTGCGCGAGGATTCCATTCAGAACTGGATGTTCTCGACGTTGAGTGTGGGCAACATGGTGGAGGAAAGCCATAGCCTGTACAACCGCATTCTTCTGGAGCATGTCCCTTCTGGCGGGGAGAAACTCCAGCAGGTTATCAAGGCGATGAAGGAGAGCCGGACGATATCTCTGACCTATCGCCGCTATGGCTCGCCCGGGTGTGGCACTTATACGCTGGCTCCCTATTGTGTGAAGTTGTTCCGTCAGCGATGGTATCTGGTTGCCAGTTTCGAAAGTGGTTTGAAAAGCGTTTACTCCTTCGACCGCATTGAGACGGTAGAACTCCTTGACGAGAAGTTCAAAATGAACGAGATGTTTGATGCTGCGGAATTCTTCAGCGACAGCTACGGCATTGTGATAGATGACAAGATTGAAAGCCAACGTATAGTGTTTAGGGCATACGGTTATGAGCCCTACTACTTGCGCGACTTGCCGCTGCATCATAGCCAGCGAGAAATCAACACTACAGAGGAGTATTCTGACTTTGAGCTGAAGCTGAAACCCACAGCCGACTTCAAGGCTCTGCTCATGTCTCGTGGGCAATGGATAGAGATTTTGGAGCCGCAATCTTTGGCAGATGAAATCGTTGAATGGTACAAAAATGCCATCAAACGATACGAAAAATGAAAAAAGTCCGAGACTGTTCCATGATTTGAAACAATCAGCGCCTATCTTTGCATCAAGAAACTCAAATAGTAGAGAATATGAAAGATGAATTTACTACAATGATGCATGCTGATATGCTGGGGTGGTCTAAAGAAAATGCTATGTTGATTGAGTCGTATGCGCAGATACTCAAAGGAATTGACAAAGCAGAAGTTTGCCGTAAACATGGGTTCACTGTAGAGTATTATGATGCTAATATCGAAGGAGCACTAAAGCGTTGCTAACATGATAGAACAAGTAAGCAACGACAAGCTACGCGAGATGATTGCTCGCTGTCAGTGGAAGTTCGCCAAGACGATGCTATTTGCGCCTCATGAGTATATCGTGAGGGACAAGTGCCCATTGACAGACGAGGAGTTTGTGTATTTCGTGAAAATGCAGAGACAGCATGGAATAAAGGAACGTTGGGGCAAGTACAATAATCCCTATCTCTATATTGACGACTACAAGTACTGGACGATGGGGGCGCCAATAGAAGAAACAACTGTTATCAATCGAGCGAAAGTGTGTGTCATCAAAGAGGCACATCAATTATATGAAGGAATAGAACAGATAAAAGCTGAGAACAAAATGGAGCAGCATCAGTATATTGACGATTACATCTACAAGCATCTTGGCTTGAAGGATGACGACAATGGTTATAACTTCAATCTCTTGAGCGGAAGGCTTGAAGAGTTGTCCACTTGTGTCAGTCATCTGGAGCGAATCAGACGTAACTACAGCCATGAGGTGATGAAAGACTGGAGCGAACGGCTTTCAAAGGACTTCCCTCATTGCAAAATCGTAGAAGACCTTGGCCCGGCGAATATCGTCTATACAGGTGTTACCATTCCGTATAAAAATATTCCTGATGCAATGACCATTCGCATTGAGATAGCCTATAAGAGTCTTTATTACGGCATAACCTATATGCCAGAACACAAAGCCTTGCGACAAGAAATGCAAGAAGCATTAAGCGGCATCATTGCCAACAACGATTTCATCAAAGGCAAAGACTGGCTATATTACAAATATATGCCCTTTGAGGGGGGATATAAGAAGTTTAAAGAGTTTATAGAAAGAGTAAAATTAGTGGGCAAATCGTAATTGCAAGGTTTGAGTTCGAGCCGTATTATGTTTGCTCAGTCATCTTGGTAGTAGCTTAAATAAGCGAGTAGCAACGTTCGTGGAGAGTCGGGGGAGTCCCATGTGGATAGCGCGACTGCCAGCCAAGATGGCTTTTATAAAACTAAAAAAGCAATGTCAAGGAAAAGGAAATATAGAGACGTTGAGTCAATGACTGATGAAGAGTTTGAGAAACTGCTCGATGAAGTGGCAGGAGAACGTGTTGAGAAACCAGAACCTGTCAGAGATCCGCGCTTCACAGAAAGAAACGACAACCCTACTCCAAGTGGGGGTGATTATTCCATTGCATATTATTATAATGATGACGGCCCCTGTGAAAAAAGTAAAGCAAATAGAGTTAATATTGTAGAGTATAAAAAAGGTAGCATTAGGATTAATGAAACTTACGCGTTGTTGAATAGGGATGGAATAAAAAGACTAAAAGATGTTATTGTGACGGATGATAATGACGATTTATGAAAAAGTTTCGCTATCTTTGCACAAAATAAAGGCTTAAAACAAACAATTATGGCAAACATTAGTAAATTTGATGCAATCTCAATCAATGATGCGTTGACGAATATAGCAAATAGTAAATATCTGCTTCCAGCTATCCAAAGAAAGTTCGTATGGAAAAGCGAGCAGATAGAGAAGTTGTTTGATAGCATCTTGCAAGGTTATCCCATAAATACTTTCATGTTATGGAAGATAACAGATAGCAGCATTAAGAATAATCATAAGTTCTATGACTTCTTGCTACACTATACAGAGCACTTCCATGAGAATAATGAACATCATGTTACTCATGCGCGATCAGATGATTTCTTTGCTGTTATAGATGGCCAACAGAGATTAACTAGTCTATACGTTGGTCTGCAAGGAACATATGCCTATAAGTTGCCCCGTGTATGGTATATCGAATGCGAGGAGAATTTTCCTACCAGAAAGCTTTATCTTGATTTGAGTGGAGAATATCAAGATGACAATGATGAAAGAACCATGAAATACAATTTCAAGTTCTTGTCTAAATCTGATTACGAGAAGGCTGTTGAAAAAGGCGAACAGGAGTGGTTTGCTCTCCATGATCTTTACAAATTCAGTGACGAAGACGAATTCTTAGAATATGTCTATAGTCAAGAATGGAAGAATAAAGTCTTTGCCAAGAAGACACTATCTTCATTATATCGCAAGGTCTTTAAGGAACCGTTGATAACTTATTATCAGGAAGACAAACAGGAAATTGATAAGGTGCTAGATATCTTTATTAGGACAAATAGGGGTGGTGAACCACTTAGCTATTCCAACTTGTTAATGTCATTTGTTACAGCTTATTGGCAGAAAGATACAAGAACGGAGTTCCAGCGCCTTTGCGAACAAGTTTTCTCTATAGGAAATCCTGGTTTTATGATTGACTCAGATTTCATCTTGAAAACGTGCCTTGTTCTATTCAGTAGGGACATCAAATTCCGTCTTAACAACTTCAAAACAGAGGTGGTGTCTGAAATAGAACATAACTGGGATAGAATAAGTAGATGTATAAGGGAAGCATTCAAGTTGATTGAGAGGTGGGGATTCAACTACTCAAACATGAAAGCAAGGAATGCGGTAATTCCCATTGTGTATTACATTTACAAACACGGCATAGAATCGACCATCAACGACAATCCCCTGATGCACAAAGCAGAAAAAGACGTAATGCGCAAGTGGTTCTGCATATCATTACTGAGACATGTGTTTGGCGGCCAGTCTGATTATGTGCTGAAAGGCATTCGTGATGTTCTCAATGAACATGTTAACGAAGCCCGTTTCCCATTCGATGAAATAAAAGATGCTTTTAAAGGCAATCAAGCAAAGAGTCTTTCTTTCAATGAAGAGGTTATTGATGGCTTGCTGAGTCTGCATAAAGATGATCCTTCGTGCTATCCTGTAATGGCTTTGATTTATTCTCATTTTGATTTTGGGAATCAAGTGTATCATAAAGACCATTTGCACCCAGCAACATACTTCATCAATTTAAAGAAAGATGAAAGCATGACAGATGAGGAGTATAATTTCTATAAGGATAGAGAAAACTGGGACACTATGCCAAATTTACAACTTCTTAATGAGAGAGTAAATGAACATAAAAACGATATGTCTTTAAAGGAATGGATAGTTGCAGATAAAGTAGATTTAAACTATCAGTTTATTCCTACTGATGTCAGTCTTGACATTAAAGATTTCAAGGATTTTATTACAAAGAGAAAAGTGTTGCTGAAGGAGATATTAATGAGTATCGTTCAATAACTGCCTCAAAACGAAAATCAAGGACTTTCTTTTGGGGAAGTCCTTGCTTCAGTACGAGGGGGAACGAATCCGGGTTCGCCTTAGCCGAGGTGGATGATTTTATTTGATAAGAAGTCTGTTAGAATTGCTTGTTAATACCTGCATTTGCTGAATAGCAATTTGATTGAGCTTTACAAGCCTTTCGCCTTGAGGCACACCATCATTGATAAGCACTGCATTGATGTTCTCCATATTCGAAAGACAGATAAGTTCATTGATCGTAGCATAGTCGCGGATATTGCCTTTCAAGTCAGGATTTGTTTCTCGCCATTGTTTGGCTGTCATTCCAAACATAGCCACATTCAGCACGTCAGCTTCCTCAGCATAGATAATACTAGCCTGGGCTGCCGTGATTTCTGACGGCATCAGGTGGGTCTTGATGGCATCTGTATGAATGTGGTAGTTTATTTTAGAGAGTTCACGTTTAGCAGTCCAGCCAAGTAGCTTTTGTTCTTCCTCTTTTAGTCTTTGGAATTCTTCAATCAGGTAGAGCTTGAAGGAAACACTGATAGCAGTACCAAACTCGAAGGCAATATCCTTGAAAGCATAAGTGCCACCATATCGACCTTTCTTGACAATGATACCAATGGCATTAGTTTTCTCAATCCACTCGCTTACACTCATGACGAAGCTCGGCAAACCAGCCTGCATTCTAAAGTGGTCAAATTCGACCACTTTGAAATTTGGGTTATGAATCATCTCCCATGTTCCAAGAAACTCTATCGTATATCTGGTGCGTATCCAGTTCTTGATGACATCGGCAGCACGGCTTTCGCTTTGCTTGCCATTAGCCATGTCTGTTAGCGATATATAGTCCTTGTCATTATGCGACAGGATCGTTATATCTGTATTTTGGACTGTTATCTTTGCCATAGGAATGTATCTATTTTAAATTATGTGTGCAAAGGTAGCACAAAATCACGAAACAAAAGAAGAAAGAGTGAAAAAATCCTCTAAAGCTTTTTCGTCTCATATATTCTGTGTACCTTTGCATTCGATGATGAGTCATAAAACGGCTGGGGGCTCATTGTCGGGTGTTCTTCGATAGGCGAAGCTAAAAGTAAGCATCCGATAAGAAAAAATCATGGGGTTCTTCCGAGCTGTTTGGGACGGCGTGAAGGGTGCGAAAAAAGATGACAAAGGCGAAGGGACGTGGTTGAGAAGGGGTGCTTCTCGACACCAATATAGGGGTATATTACTCTTGAGAAGGGGCACTTTTCGATAAAAGAAGCACCGCTTTTCGGGTTGAAAAGCGGTGCTCATTTATTTAACATTTTGAATATCAGACAAATAAAAGATATCCAATCAAAAATTCGGAATTTTCCTGACAATTGAAGATCCTTAGCCGAAGTAGACCATGAGGCCACCGAGGACGATGTAGAGCACGGCATAAGGAAGGGCCGAGCGGAGGATTTCGCCGTCCTTGCCCTGCATGTCGCACGAGGCGGTGGCAATGGCAATCGACTGGGGCGAGATCATCTTGCCGCCCGTGGCACCCGTCGTGTTGGCGGCCACCAGCCAGTTGGTCTCCGAGCCGGGCGCGTAGCCCAGCTGTCCGGCCACGTTGGCCTGGAGCTTGGCAAAGAGGATGTTCGACGACGTGTCGGAGCCCGTGACGAAGGTGCCGATGGCACCGATGAGCGGGGCAAAGAAGGGATAGAACGAGCCCGTGACGGCCACCAGTCCGGAGGCGATGGCGGCAATCATGCCCGAATAGTTCATGATCGAGGCCAGGGCGATGAGCGAGATGATGGTGATGACCGTGTTCCTCAGGTTGACCACGGTGCGGGCCAGCACCTTCATGAGCCGACCGAAGGAGAGGCCCTGGATGAGGCCGCCGATGGTGGCACCGAGGAAGAGCATCAGTCCGGCGTTGCTGATCCACCCGAACTTAAACGTCGTGCCGATGACGGGCAGGCTGACTGCCGAGACGAGGTGCGACTTCAGGAATTGGTTGACGGGCGGGCAGAGGGCTCCGCTGACCAGAATAAATATGAGGATAAAGAGATAGACGCTCCAGGCACGGAAAGTGCGAATGAGCCCACCCCCTTCCCCTCCCCGAGGGAGGGGGGACTGGTCACCTTTGTTAGCGGAATTATCAAGCCCGGAACTATCCAAGCCCCCCTCCCTTGGGGAGGGGCTGGGGGTGGGCTTGAGTTTCTCATAGATGATGATGGCCACGATGGCAGCCACGGAGCCGATGATGGCGGGCGTCTCGGCACCGAGGTAGCGGGCGCAGACGTATTGCACGCCGACCGAGATGAGACCGACCCAGAGGGCCAGCGTGATGTTCTTCTTCCAGGCGTGCTTGTCGGTCAGCCAGAGGATGATGAAGGGCAGCAGGATGAACAGCGGCGAGAGCTGGAGCACGGCGAAGGCCGAGATCTCGCGGATGGCCTCGGGCGAGGCTGCTCCGCCGGGCGCCACCTCGTTGCAGAGCGTCGTCACGGGCACGCCCACGGCGCCGAAGCCCGTGGCCACGGTGTTGCCGATCAGGGCCACCAGGGCCGAGAACATCGGCTTGAAGCCCAGGCCGATGAGGATGGCGGCGGGGATGGCCACGGCCGTGCCGAAACCGGCCATGCCCTCGAGCAGTCCGCCGAAGCCCCAGACGAGCATCAGGACGAGCACGCCACGGTCGTCGGTGAACGACGTGAACTGCTGCTTGATGACCTCGATCTGCTTCGACTCCACCAATATGTTATAGCTGTAGATGGCCATCAATATAATAATAAGGATGGGGAAGACGGCCTTCAGCACGCCCTCGACGAAGCCCCAGCCGACGACGCCCGCAATGGGGGCATCCTTCAGCTGTTCGGGCAGCATGCCCAGTGCGGGGGCGGCAAAAAGGGCCAGCACGGCGGTGACGATGAGCGAAATGAGCGCACTCTTGTGGCCGGGCATCTTGAATCCGAGCATGAGCACAAAGAGCAGCACGATGGGAATAATAGCAACAATTACTGACATACGTGTACTTTTTTAAATTTTAAGGGTTAGTAATAGATTTGTGTGTTGCAAATATACGACTTAATCCCGACAAGAGCGGCTTTGCGTTGCCTAAAAAATCTTAAATACTCGGATATTTACTACATTTTGCAACGGATTAAGGCGAAAAATGCCTATATTTGCAAAGCAATAATCATAAAAACCTGAACTATTAATAATACACTAATCTTTTAGAATTTATGAAAGTAGGACTGTTCATCCCCTGTTATGTTGATGCTGTCTATCCTGAGGTGGGCGTGGCTACATACAAGCTGCTGCGCCATCTGGGCATCGACGTGACTTATCCGCAGGGCCAGACGTGCTGCGGACAGCCCATGGCCAACGCCGGCTTCGAAAGCCAGGCGGTGCCCCTGGCCGAGAAGTTCGAGGAGCGCTTCAAGGACTTCGACTACGTGGTGGCGCCGTCGGTCAGCTGCACGGCCTTCGTGAGAATCAACTATCCGCGCCTGCTGAAGGGCAAGACCGAATGCCAGACGGCCAAGAAATGCATGGACGTCGTCGAGTTCCTGCACGACGTGGTCAAGGTCGACCACCCGCTGGGCACGTTCCCCCACAAGGTGAGCCTCCACAACTCGTGCCACGGCGTGCGCGAACTGGGCCTCTCGTCGCCCTCGGAGCAGCATGTCGACAAGTTCAACAAGATCAAGGACCTCCTGCAGCTGGTCGACGGCTGCCAGGTGGTGGAGCCCGAGCGCCCCGACGAGTGCTGCGGCTTCGGCGGCATGTTTGCCATCGAAGAGACCGCCATCTCGGCCCAGATGGGCAAGGACAAGGTGGAGCGCCACATCCAGACCGGTGCCGAATATGTGACCGGTCCGGACTGCTCGTGCCTGATGCACATGGCCGGCGTGGCCAAGAAGCAAGGGCTGAAGATTGAGTTTAAGCACGTTGTAGAAATTTTAGCAGCAGGATTATGAGTACAGCACATTCAAAAGCAGCGAAGGAATTTCTGAAGAACCAGA
>JAFTGI010000050.1 GCA_017458195.1 Prevotella sp. | reverse complement strand
CCGGTCAGCTGCCCGACAAGGAGGGGCAGATGTACCACTGCGAGGTCGACGACTTCTATCTGATTCCTACGGCTGAGGTACCCGTGACGAATATCTATCGCGACGTCATCCTCGACGAGAAGCAGCTGCCCATCAAGAACTGCGCCTACACTGAGTGCTTCCGCCGCGAGGCCGGCTCGTATGGCAAGGACGTGCGCGGACTGAACCGTCTGCATGAGTTCTCGAAGATTGAGATCGTGCGCATCGACACGCCGGAACACTCGCGCGAGAGCCACAAGGAGATGCTCGCCCACGTCGAGGGTCTGCTGCAGAAGCTCGAGCTGCCCTATCGCATCCTGCTGCTCTGCGGCGGCGACCAGTCGTTCACCAGCGCCATCTGCTACGACTTCGAGGTCTACTCGGAGGCTCAGGGCCGCTGGCTCGAGGTGTCGTCGGTCTCTAACTTTGACACCTATCAGGCCAACCGCCTGAAGTGCCGCTACCGTCGCGAGGACACAAAGAAGACGGAGCTCTGCCACACCCTGAACGGCTCGGCCCTGGCCCTGCCCCGCATCGTCGCCGCCCTGCTCGAAAACAACCAGACGCCCGACGGCATCCGCATCCCGAAGGCCCTGGTGCCCTACACTGGCTTTGACTTAATTTATTGAAAATTGAATATTGAAAATTGAAAGCATGAGAGATGACAACACTATTCAAATTATATGTAAAGCCTTCGCTCTACGTGTGATTAAATTGTATCAATATTTGAAAGACGAGAAAAAAGAATACATCTTGTCAAAACAAGTCTTGCGGAGTGGGACCAGTATCGGAGCTAATGCACGGGAAAGCGTGAACGCGCAAAGCCCGATGGACTTTGTAAATAAGCTAAATATTGCCCTAAAGGAAGCCAACGAAACACAGTATTGGCTTGAACTCTTACATGAATCCGACTACATCAGCGACGTGGAATTCGACTCCATCTACGCTGATTGCAATAGGATTGTTGCTACGTTAATAAAAATAATAAAAACGAAGAAAGAGAATTTGAATTGAGTTAATTTTCAATTTTCAATCTTCAATTATCAATTTTAAAAGGATGAATAAGATTGTCAGGAAAGAACAGTTCTCGGAGAATGTGTTTCTCTTTGAGATTGAAGCGCCCCTCATTGCGAAGAGTCGCAAGGCGGGCAACTTCGTCATCGTGCGCGTTGGTCAGAAGGGCGAGCGCATGCCACTCACCATCGCTGCCGCCGACACCGAGCGCGGCACCATCACCCTGGTCGTACAGAAGGTCGGCCTGTCGTCGACCAAGCTCTGCGAGCTGGAGGTGGGCGACTACGTGACCGACGTGGTTGGCCCGCTCGGCAATCCGACGAAAATTGAGAAGTACGGCACGGTGGTCTGTGCCGGTGGCGGACTGGGCGTGGCGCCCATGCTGCCCATCATCCAGGCCCTGAAGGCCGCCGGCAACCGTGTGCTGTCGGTGATGGCCGGCCGTTCCAAGGATCTTATCATCTTAGAAGACAAAGTTCGCGAATCCAGCGACGAGGTCATCATCATGACCGACGACGGTTCCTACGGCGAGAAGGGCGTCGTCACCGTCGGCATCGAGAAGTTCATTGAGCAGGAGCACGTCGACAAGGTGTTTGCCATCGGCCCTCCCATCATGATGAAGTTCTCGAACCTGACGGCCCAGAAGCACGGCATCCCCTGCGAGGTCAGCCTCAACACCATCATGGTCGACGGCACCGGCATGTGCGGCGCCTGTCGACTGACCATCGGCGGCAAGACCCGCTTCGTCTGCATCGACGGCCCCGAGTTCGACGGCGCCCTAGTCGACTGGGACGAGATGTTCAAGCGCATGGGAACGTTCAAGAACGCCGAGCGCGAGGAGATGGAGCATTACGCCGACCATCTCTCAGAACAGCCCACTGTGTGTTGCGATTCAGTCGCAACACCCTCTCTGGCCCCCGAAAAGCCCGCCGAAGCAGAGACGGCTTCCTTCACCGACCGCAACGCCCCCTGGCGCGACGAGCTCCGCAAGAGCATGAAGCCCAAGGAGCGCACCCAGATAGAGCGCGTCAAGATGCCCGAGCTCGACCCCGTCTATCGTGCCACCACCCGCACCGAGGAGGTGAACATCGGCCTGACGAAGGAGATGGCCATGCAGGAAGCCAAGCGCTGTCTGGACTGCGCCAAGCCCACCTGTGTCGAAGGCTGCCCTGTCAACATTAACATCCCGTCGTTCATCAAGAACATCGAGCGCGGCGACATCCTCGCTGCTGCCAAGGTCTTGAAACAGACCTCCGCCCTGCCTGCCGTCTGCGGCCGCGTCTGTCCGCAGGAAAAGCAGTGCGAGAGCCGCTGCATACACCTGAAGATGAACGAACCCGCCGTGGCTATCGGCTACCTGGAGCGCTTCGCCGCCGACTACGAGCGCGAGAGCGGCAACATCTCGTTGCCCGAGATGGCGCCCTCGAACGGCATCAAGGTGGCCGTCGTGGGCTCTGGCCCTGCCGGTCTGTCGTTTGCCGGCGACATGGCGAAGCTGGGCTACGATGTCTATGTCTTCGAGGCGCTCCACGAGATTGGCGGTGTGCTGAAGTATGGCATCCCCGAGTTCCGTCTGCCCAACAAGATTGTCGACGTCGAGATCGACAACCTGCGCAAGATGGGCGTCCACTTCCAGACCGACGTCATCGTCGGCAAGACTATCAAGGTCGAAGAACTGGAGGAGCAGGGCTTCAAGGGCATCTTCGTCGGCTCCGGCGCCGGTCTGCCCAACTTCATGAACATCCCCGGCGAGAACCTGATCAACATCATGTCGTCGAACGAATACCTGACGCGCGTCAACCTCATGGACGCTGCCAACCCCACGACCGACACGCCGCTCAACCCCGCCACGAACGTCCTCGTGGTTGGCGGTGGCAACACGGCCATGGACTCCTGCCGCACGGCCAAGCGACTGGGCGCCAACGTCACGCTGGTCTATCGCCGCTCGGAGGTGGAGATGCCCGCCCGACTCGAGGAGGTGAAGCACGCCAAGGAGGAGGGCATCACGTTCCTCACCCTGCACAACCCCATCGAATATATCGGCGACGAGAACGGTGCCGTCCGTCAGGCTGTGCTGCAGGTGATGGAGCTCGGTGAGCCCGACGCCAGCGGCCGACGCAGCCCCATGCCCGTGGAGGGCAAGACCGTCACGCTCGACGTCGACCAGGTCATCGTGGCCGTCGGTGTCAGTCCCAACCCGCTGGTGCCCAAGTCAATTGAGGGCCTTGAGCTCGGCCGCAAGAACACCATCGCCGTCAACGACGGCATGCAGTCGTCGCGCATGGAAATCTTTGCCGGCGGCGACATCGTCCGCGGCGGTGCCACGGTCATCCTGGCCATGGGCGACGGTCGCCGTGCTGCCCAGAACATGCACGAGTATTTACAATCCAACTAAATGTCCTGTACGCTGCTGTATCACAGCAGCCCCACCGCTATGAACGGTCTTTACACCATCCTACTGCTCATACTGAGCAACGTCTTCATGACGCTTGCCTGGTATGGGCACCTGAAACTCCAGGAGACAGGCACCTCAAGCAACTGGCCCCTGCTGGGCGTCATCGTCTTCTCCTGGGGCATCGCCTTCTTCGAGTATTGCTGTCAAGTGCCGGCCAACCGCCTCGGCTTCATCGGCAACGGCGGGCCTTTCTCACTCGTACAGCTGAAGGTCGTCCAGGAGTGCATCTCGCTGGTGGTCTTCTGCGTCATCGCCAACATCATGTTCCAGGGCAATCACTTGCACTGGAACCACATCCTGGCCTTCCTGCTCATCATCTGTGCCGTCTACCTCGTCTTTATGAAATAAAACTATGAAGCGCATTGCACTGTTCATCATCATAGCCGCAATCCTCACGCCCGTCGCTGCCGACGCCCAGCGCAAGAAGAAAGCGGCCAAGCCGAAACCCAAACCCAAGGTGGAGGAAGTCGTGGAAGAAGACCCGCGCATAGCTCAGATGCTGGAGGCCACTCAGAAAGTGGTCTTCATCGACAGCATGGTGGTCAGTCGCTCTGACTTCATGAGCCACATCCCGCTCTCACCCGACTGCGGCCGGCTGGCCATGACCGACGGGCTGGGACAGTTCACTAACGAGCTGGGCGACAAGCGTCTGGAGGCTGTCCTTGACTCGAAGAAGGTGCCCCACATCGCCGTTCGCGACATGATGGGGTTCTCGTGGGGCGACCCCGTGAGAGTGAAAGGCTTGGGCGACGACGACTCAAACTTTCCTTATCTCATGCCCGACGGCACAACGCTCTATTTCGCACAGAAAGGCGAGAACAGTATCGGTGGCTACGATCTGTTCGTTACGCGCTACGACGCTGAAAACGGCCATTTCCTACGCCCCGAAAACCTCGGGATGCCGTTCGCTTCGGAGGCCGACGACCTGTTCTATGCCATCGATGAGCAGAACCGGCTTGGCTATTTCATCACCACACGCCGACAGCCCGAAGGAAAGGCCTGCATCTATGTCTTCATCCCCAATGAGTCGCGACAGACCTACGTCACCGAGGCCTACACCGACGAGCAGATGCGCTCATTGGCTGCCATCGGCCGTATTGCTGACACTTGGCCTAAGGGCAATGCACGCAAGGAAGCCATCACGCGCTTGGAGGAAGCCCGACGTGCCTTCAAGCCCGCAACGACAGCAACGGAAGGGAAAATGACAGAACTGCAAGCACTTAAGCATCAGGCCGACGTGCTCAGCAAGGCGCTCCAGATGGCCCGCAACAATTATGCCCGTTCAACACAAGCGCAAAAGGAAAAGATGAGCCATGAAATCCTAAGCAGCGAACAGGAACTGGAGGACCTGCTGCGGCTCATCAAACAGAAGGAAAAAGAAGAACGCAACAAGCAATATCAATAAGCCTATGACTACCAAGAAACATTTCGCCCCCTCGGAACTCATCATCAACGAGGACGGCTCCTGCTTTCATCTGCACCTGAAGCCCGAACAGCTGGCTGACCGTGTCATCCTCGTCGGCGACCCCGCCCGCGTCAACACCGTGGCTGACCACTTCGAAAGCATTGAATGCGACGTGCAGAGCCGTGAATTCCACACCATCACCGGCACTTACAAGGGTAAGCGCATCACCTGCCAGAGCCACGGCATCGGCTGCGACAACATCGACATCGTGATGACCGAGCTCGACTCGCTGGCCAACATCGACTATGAGACCCGCGAGGAGCGCGACGAGCACCGCACGCTGACCTGCGTACGCATCGGCACCTGCGGCGGTCTGCAGCCCTATACGCCCACGGGCACCTTCATTGCCTCAGTCAAGAGCATCGGCTTCGATGGTCTGCTGAACTACTACGGCCGGCGCAACGAGGTGTGCGACCTGCAGCTGGAGGAAGCCTTCAAGGAGCACATGCAGTGGGATCCCATCAAGGGCGCACCCTACGTGTCGATAGCCGACAAAGAACTCATCGAGCAGATTGCCCAGGACGACATGGTGCGTGGCTACACCATCTCGTGCGGCGGATTCTACGGCCCCCAGGGACGCCAGATCCGCATCCCCCTGGCCGACCCGAACCAGAATGAAAAGGTGGAATCGTTCGAATACGATGGTCTTCGCGTCTGCAACTTCGAGATGGAGAGCAGCGCCCTCGCCGGCCTGGCCTCGCTCCTCGGCCACCGCGCCATGACCTGCTGCATGGTCATCGCCAACCGCTACGCCCAGGAGATGAACACCGCCTACAAAAACACCATTGACACGCTCATCCAGCGCGTACTCGACCGCATCTAATTTTCAATTAACAATTGTCAATTATCAATTCTGTAGATACCATCTGCGCCCCCGCCACAGCCACAGGCGGGGCGCTCTCCGTCATCCGTGTCAGCGGCCCGCAGGCGTTCGCCGCCGTTAGCGCCGTCTGCACTGTGTGCTGCGATTCAGTCGCAGCCAACACCGTCCACTACACCCACATCAAGGACGGCCCCGAACTTGTTGACGAAGCCATGGTCAGCATCTTCCGCGCTCCCCACAGCTACACCGGCGAGGACTCAGTCGAAATCTCTTGCCACGGTTCACGCTACATCATGAACCGCGTCCTCGAACTGCTCATCGGCAAGGGCTGCCGCATGGCCCGCCCGGGCGAGTTCTCCATGCGCGCTTTCCTCAATGGCAAGATGGACCTCTCGCAGGCGGAGGCCGTGGCTGACCTTATCAGCGCCGACAACCGCGCCACCCACCAGATGGCCCTCTCACAATTGCGTGGCCATTTTTCATCTGAGCTGTCTGGCTTACGTTCCCAACTTCTTGAACTCACCTCGCTTCTGGAGCTTGAGCTCGACTTCTCTGACCATGAGGATCTTGAGTTTGCCGACCGTTCCCAACTGCTCCAGTTGGCGACCACCATCGACGACCACGTCAGCCGTCTTGCCGCCAGCTTTAAGACCGGCCAGGCCCTGAAGCAGGGCATTCCCGTGGCCATCGTCGGCAAGACCAACGTCGGCAAGTCCACGCTCCTCAACCGCCTCTTGAAGGACGACCGCGCCATTGTCTCCGACATCCACGGCACCACCCGCGACACCATTGAGGACACCATCGATATTCAGGGCGTCTCTTTCCGTTTCATCGACACCGCCGGTCTGCGCCAGACTTCCGACCAGATAGAACAGATAGGCATTGAGCGCACCTATCAGGCCATCGACCGCGCCCGCATCGTCCTTTGGCTCATCGATGCCGAGCCCACCACCGCCGACATTGCAGACATCACAGCCCGCACCGCCGACAAAGCCCTCATGCCAATCTGGACAAAAGCCGACACGCTCCCCACCCCTCAAGTCCCGTATGCTGCGATATTATCACAGCCCCCCCTCCTCATCAGCGCCATGACCGGCCAAGGCATCGAAGCCCTTGAGACCGCAATCTTCGCGGCCGCCGACATTCCCGAACAGACCGAGGGCGACGTCATCGTGAGCAACATCCGCCACTATGAGGCGCTCTGCCACGCCCATGAAGGACTTCTGCTTGTCATCGATGGCCTCACCCGGCAAATTCCCGGTGACCTCATAGCCGAGGATCTCCGTGATGTCCTTTCAGCCCTTGGCGACATCACCGGCGACAGTCAGATCATCACCTCGCAAGACACCCTTAACCATATCTTCGCGCACCATTGCGTGGGCAAGTAGGACTATTACCTTTGCCAATCGTTTTAATGGTATTTAGCGATACACATCATAAAAGCAAAACATTATGAGCAAAATCATTATTGCCCTCTTAGGGGTCAGCTTCATGCTCACGGCATGCAAGCATCACAGCGACAACGAACCGGAAACCGACTTCACCGACAATGTCAGAGAAGCGCTTTCCGACGGTGGCCACATTGATTTAGCCAGCCTCGAATGGACCAGGGAACCGGGCGGATATGAGGTACATGGCGACAGCATTGCCATCACGACAGCACCTCACACCGACCTATGGCAACGGACGTACTATCATTTCCAGAACGACAACGCACCCGTGCTGCAGATGAAAACCCGCGAGAAGTTCTTCAGCTTTGTGGTGAAGACCGACTTCACGCAGAGCCACCAGCGCTTCGACCAGTGCGGCATTGTGATGTACCTGAACAGCGAGAACTGGCTGAAGGGCTCCGTGGAATATGAGAACGAGGAGTTTCAGCACCTCGGCAGCGTGGTCACTAACCGAGGCTACTCCGACTGGGCCACGACGGCCATCCCCGCCGATGTCAAGACCATGTGGTACAGGTTCTCCCGCCGCGAAGACGACTATTGCATCGAGTGTTCCACCAACGGCGTGGATTTCAGCCAGATGCGCATTTGCCACATGTATGAAGGTGCTGACGTCATCAGCTTCGGCATCTATGTCTGTTCCCCCGAGGAGTCGTCTTTCAAGGCGGTCTTCTCTGACATGAGGATTACCGAATGTATGTGGAAGGCACACGACGGGCAACAGCCTGACGAGTAACGCATCCTGCGTTCAGGCCTACTTTTCAACCAGTATGCGGGCGTCGACGGCGATGACGTCCTGCTCGTCGGCCAGCAGCGGGTTGATGTCCATCTCCTTGATCTCGGTGGCGAAGCGCAGCAGCGTCGACAGGCGCACGATGATTTCGGCATACTTGCGCTGGTTGATGCCCCGCTGTCCGCGCGTACCCTTCAGAATCTTGTAGCCGCGCAGCGAGTGGATCATGTTCTCAGCCTCCTCCATCGACAGCGGTGCCAGGCCCGACGAGACGTCCTTCAGCACCTCGACGAAGATGCCGCCCAAGCCGCAGAGCACGACGTGGCCGAAGCGCGGCTCATACTTGGCGCCAATGAACAGCTCGGTGCCCTTGATCATCTTCTGAACCATGATGGCCGTGGCGTCGGGTATCTGCATCATGCGGTCGAACTCGGCAGCCAGCACCTCTTTCGAGCGGATGTTCAGCGCCACGCCACCCACGTCGCTCTTGTGCACGGGGCCGACGACCTTAGCCACGACGGGATAGCCGCACTTCTCGGCAAAGGCAATGACCTCGTCCTTCGAGGCGCTCACGAACTCGGGCACGGTCGGGATGCCGGCACTCTCAAGCAGGGCGTGCACATGCTCGGGGTCGATGTAGCCGTTATCCTTGATACCATCTATGATGCGGCGTATCCGCGGCACGTCAACCCCATTGACCATAATCGTCTGGTCGGCGGGTGCGGGCGTCTTCATGATCTGCGTCAGCGCCGTGCCAAGCGTCACCTCGTCGCTGAAGTTCACGTGGCCGCGGCTGAGGAACTCCTGCACCTCGGGCCCGGCGGTGTTGACGCTGGGCAGCACGGGGAAGATGGGCTTCTTGCACTCCAGGATCTTCTTGTGCAGCACGTCGTAGGCCTCGTAGAGCTCCACCAGACCGGGTGTGCCGAAGATGACCATGATGGCGTCGATATTGTCAAATTTCTTCTCGCAGTAGTCGATGGCGATGCCCAGGTGCTCGGGCGTGCCCGTGGCCAGGATGTCAATCGGGTTGGCCACGCTGGAGCCGGGGAACAGCTGTGCTTTCAGCTCATCGGCCACGGGGCCCGAGAGCGACGGGATGTTCATACCGCCCTTCGACAGTGCGTCGGTCAGCATCACGCCGGGGCCGCCGGCATGGGTGACAATGGCCACGTTCTTGCCCGTGAAGCGCGGCAGGGTGAAGATGCAGCCCACGGTGGTCAGCTCCTCGCGCGAGAAGCAGCGCACGATGCCGGCCTTGCGGAACAGGGCCTCCACGGCCGAGTCGCTCGAGGCGATGGCGCCCGTGTGGCTCGAGGCAGCGCGACTGCCGGCCGACGACGAGCCGGCCTTGATAGCGGCGATGCGGCAGCCCTTCTTGATAAGGCTCGTGGCGTGGTAGAGCAGTTTGTCGGGGTCGGCGATGTTCTCAATATAGAGCAGTTTTACTAATGAATCCTTCTCGGGGTCGAAGTTCTCGTCCATGTATTCCAGCACGCTCTCGATGCCAATCTGCTTGCCGTTGCCGATCGACCAGACCGAGTTGAAGGGCAGGCCCTTCGTCACGGCGCTCTCAAGGATGAAGACGGCCGTGGCGCCGGAGCCCGAGATGAAGTCGACGCCCTTCGGGTTGAGGTTGGGGATGGGCTTAGTGAACACGGAGTGGTGCCAGCGCGTCAGCAGTCCGATGCAGTTGGGGCCAATGAGCGAGCAACCGTACTTCTCGCACGTGTCGAGAATCTGCTGTTCGAAGACGGCGCCCTCATGGGTCTCCTCGCCGAAGCCGGCCGACAGGATGATGAAGGCGCGCACCTGCTTCTCAGCAGCCAGGAACTCCACATACTGCGGACAGAACTTCGCCGCCACGACCAAGATGGCCAGGTCGGTCGGCGGAATCTCCTTGGCGTCGTGGAAGGCCTTGATGCCCTGCACCTCGTCCTCCTTGGGGTTGACGACGCGCAGCGTGCCCTGATAGCCGCCGCTGAGCAGGTTGCGCACGACGGCGCCGCCAGGTTTATGACAATTGTTCGAGCCGCCGATGACGACGATGCTCTCCGGTTGCAATAGCTGTTTGTTGATCATAGTTATTATTTTGGTTTTTAGATTCTTCGGGCAAAGACTTCGCGGTCTTCTGACCGCAAAGTTACAACTAAAAATCGAATCCTGCAAGAAACTTGCATTTTTTTTTGCCTCGCCACCCGAAAGTTTCTGAAAAACAAAAGCATGGGGAGCATTCGCTGCTGCCCATGCCTGTCCCCTATGGGGTATTAACTAAATACTACGCTAATTCTATTTCAGTGGTAGTGTGCTGACATATTCCGTCAGGCCCTCGCCGGCAAGGCCGGTGCGGAGGATACGGCCGTCGGGGCCGAAGATGATGGTCTCGGGCAGCGCCGTGATGCCGTATGCCTGCACGACGTCCGACGCCCAACGCTCGGATTCGTTGTCCGTGGGAACGGCCAGATGGTCGTAGCAGAGGTCGCGCTTCTTCACGTAGCGGCGCCAGCGGTTCTTGTTGGTGTCGAGTGACAATCCGACGAGGCGGAGGTTCTTGCCACGATGCTCCTTTGCCATCTGTTTCATGAATTTGCAACCGCTGTGGGCTGTCCAGTCGCGCTCCTCCCAGAACTGCAGCACCACGTAGTCGCCGCGGCCGATGTACTCGCTCAGACGGTGGCTGACGCCGGCGGTGTCGACGCATTCGGCATCGGTGAACTTCGCGTTCTCTTTCCGTTTCTCCATTCCGTCGTAATATTTCTGCACGGGCTGCAGGGCGATATGCGTGAGATAGGGGAAATCGCCACGGAGGCGGTGCGACAGCTCGTAGCGGCTCATCGTCGCGAAGTTGTTGGCCAGATACCAGACGGGAATCAGGTTGTCGACATTTTCGTCGATCAGTTGCAACTGCAGCTGGCGGGCATCCCTGAGCAGACGGTCGTAGCCCTCAGCGTCCATCACGGTGTAGTCGCCGTCGGCATCGCGGATGGCATACTTCCGCAGTTCCGGCTCCAGGGCCTTCAACCGGCGCTGCGTCTCGGCGAAGCGCTCGTTCAGCGGCGAGCCCTTGACGGTCATCGTCGTGAGGTCGACCGTGGTGGGCAGACTGTCGGCAAAGAGTGCGAGCCGGTTGCCCTGTTGGTCGCTGACCTCGTAGACCTGGTCGGCGAGGAGGGTTTCGTTGAACGAGAACTCACCGTAAGTCAGCACTTCGTATGGCGGACAGTCAGGGAAGCGGGGCCTGATGTTGACTGTCCCGGATGCCGTGCCGGACAGGCTGACCTGCAGCCGCCTGGGCTGAGCCTCGCCGAAGTCGTAGCTGAAGTTCATCACGCGTGCCTGCTCCGGATTGCTGAAGACGCCGAGAGCGGTCGTACCGCTCTGCGTGATGTTGCCGCTGGGCAAGACGCGGGCATGGCGGTGAAGGTTCGTGACGGCTATGCTTAACATGCGCTGGCGTTGGTCTGTCAGCTCATTGTCGGCGAAGGTCGGCATCTGCGAAAGAATATTATTAAACTGTGTCTCAGTCAGTTGACCGTCGAAATTGTCAAAGAGTTTCGTCAGCATATACAGGCGCAAGTCGGCCTGCAGCCCCTTGCCGCTGTTGGTCATCTCTTTCAGCTGTTGCATCTGCGCCAGCAGGGTCTCGTATTTCAGTTGGTCGCTGCTGCTGAGCGGGCGCAGCGCATAGCTTGCCTCCCGTTTCCTGCTCTCCTGCAGGAACTCCTCCAGTTGCCAGATGCCGTCGGTGAAGCGGAACAGCGTGCCCTCGAGCGTGCGCCAGGGACGGCCGTTGCGGTCGGCAATGGGGACGACCCGCCATTTGGCCCCGTAATACATAGGCTTGCCGTCCACGGTGAAGCTCATCAGGCGGAAGTTGTGGTCGGGCTCCATGATGATGCGCCCATAGATGCCAGCGTAGAAATTATCCTTGCGGGCGATGTGCAGTTCGCGGAACGGAGCGGGGCCATCGGCAACATCGTGGAAATAGACCGATGCCGCAGCCGGGGCACTGGCGGCAAACGCGGATTTGAGTACCGTCAGCGCCGCTGGCTCAGGGAGGGTGTCGCCCTCGACGGTCTGCTTGAAGTGCCATT
>JAFTGI010000030.1 GCA_017458195.1 Prevotella sp. | reverse complement strand
GACCACTTCGACGTCTACCGCGGCTTCTCGACATCCATCTTCACGGAAGACATCTATGGCGGACTGAGCATGTTTGTGGAACGACCCGAATATAACTTCTCAAGAAACTACGACTTCAACCGCGAGATCCGCCAGATGAGCTGGTACGAGGCTGTTGGCTGGAGCCGCTTTGAATGACCTTGATCTTCGAGATGCGGTGACCGTCGAGCTCCTGAATCTCAAAGTGGAAGTTCTGATAGTCAATGCGTTCGTGAAGTTGGGGGAAGTCGCCCTTCAGCTCAAGGAGCAAACCGGCCAATGTGTCGGCATCGCCCTCAACGTCCTCGAAGATGTCGTCGTCGAGATGAAGGATTTTATAGAAGTCGCTGAGCAGCGTCTTGCCTTCGAACACGTAGGTGTTGGCATTGATGCGGACAAAGTTGCGCTCCTCCTCGTCGTATTCGTCATTGATTTCGCCGACAATTTCCTCAAGAATGTCTTCGAGCGTTATCAGACCACTGGTGCCGCCAAATTCATCGACAACGATGGCGATGTGGACCTTGTTCTCCTGAAAATCGCGCAGCAGGTCGTCAATCTTCTTCGTCTCCGGCACGAAGTAGGGCGGCCGGATGAGCGACTGCCAGCGAAAGGAAGCCGGCTTGCCCAAGTGGGGCAAAAGATCCTTGATATAGAGGATGCCGCGTATATTGTCAATGGAATTCTGATAGACGGGAATGCGCGAATAGTTGTTTTCGACGATACACTGAATAACCTCAGGGAAGGTGCTGCGGAAGTCGAGGTCTATAATATCCTGACGGCTGGTCATGACCTCCTTGGCCGTCTCATCGCCGAAGCGCACAATGCCCTCCAGCATATTCTTCTCCTCGCGGATTTCGTCCTTGTCGGTCAGCTCAAGCGCTTGCTCCAGGTCGTCAACGCTCAGGATGTGGTTCTCATGCGACACGACCTTGCCGGCCAGGGCACCAGAACGGATCAGCAAGCTCTCAAGCGGATAGAACAGGCGGCGAAGCATCACGATGGCGGGTGCAAACATGCGGCAGACCTTAAGCGCATGCTGGCCGCAATAGACCTTCGGCATGATTTCGCCAAAGAGCAGAAGGAGGAATGTGAGCAGGACAGTGATGACCACAAACTCGAGCCACTGGGCACGGCCAAATGAAATGACGTGGGCAAAGAAGTAGTTGCACAGCATGATGATGGTCACATTGACCAGGTTGTTGCTGATAAGAATCGTGGCCAGCGTGCGCTCAGAATCCTCACGCAGGCGACGAATCATGCGGTCGGCAGGAATCTTTTCCTCGTCGAGCTCGTTAAGGTCAGTTGGAGAAAGTGAGAAAAAAGCAATCTCGGAGCCCGATGCGAAGCCTGACACAAGAAGCAGCAGGCAGGCAAGGACGCCCGAGACGATGGCTCCAGCGGAGGGAGCTATGAGCTGAACCTCACTGAATAGTTGTTGAAAATAGTCCATTATCCCTGATTTGAATCGGAAGGCGAGGCAGGCTTCGGCGTGAGGAGCTCCATGTTGTCTGCCCAGATCTCTGTGGCATATTGGCGCTGCCCCTGCTTGTTGTCATAGGAGGTGTAGCGGATGCGGCCCTCAATGTAGAGCTTGTCGCCTTTGTGGACGTAGCGTTCGGTAATCTCGGCAAGCTTGCGCCATAGCAACACGGTGTGCCAGTCGGTCCGGTCGGGCACCTGCGTGCCGTTCTGCAGGGTATAGCCACGCTCAGTGGTGGCCAGGCGGATGCGTGCCACTGCCACGCCCTCATCAACATAGCGCACTTCGGGCTCCAGCCCTACATTGCCAATCAGCATCACCTTGTTCATAGCCTTCCCACCATTAAATAATTAACGTGCCTGACCTAAATAACGGAAATGGAAATTCTTACCCTTGGCCGAGGGGAACTGGCTGCGGTCATCAACCCGCTGGCGGAGATGGTCGACAATGCGGTTGTAGCAATCAAGACCTGAAACAGCCTTCACCTGTGCAACAAAGCGCGTATCACGATACTGGAACTTGCCGGTGCCAGGCACCATCAGCACCCGCTTGAAGTCGATGGTGCCCTCATACCAGCCCTCGCGCTCCTCATTGAGCTTCAACACGACGGGCGATGCGGCGCGCTCCTTGCTCGCTGACTCCCCGTTGGCGCCGCCGGAACGCAACGCCTTCTTGTCCTTGAAGTCCTGCATCGTGGCAGCCTCGGTCTTGATGATGATGAAATAAACGCGGGGACGTATCTTGTAGCGCTTGGGATAGTAGACATCGCTGGCCACGTAGTCGCGAATGTCAGACTCAAGCACAGGGTTCATGCCAATCTCGTCAATAGAAGACAAAAAATCAATAGCCTCGTCAACACTATGCACCAGTGTTTCACGGTCAAAGTATCTTAAATATAAGTTCATTTGAATTGATGTTTTCCTAAAAAATAAAACGAAAAAGAGGGGAAAACGGGACTCGGACCCGCGACCCCGACCTTGGCAAGGTCGTGCTCTACCAACTGAGCTATTTCCGCAATTTCTCTAACGGGGGCTTTCCTAAAATGGTGAAGAGGAGGAGACTCGAACTCCCACGTCGCAATTGACACTACCCCCTCAAAGTAGCGCGTCTACCAATTCCGCCACCTCTCCAACATGTTTGAAAATCACTCGTCAAAAAAAAGAGTGCCCAGAACAGGACTCGAACCTGCACGCCTCGCGGCACACGCACCTGAAACGTGCGCGTCTACCAATTCCGCCACCTGGGCATTTT
>JAFTGI010000029.1 GCA_017458195.1 Prevotella sp. | reverse complement strand
GTACCGTAGCTGAATTCATAGGTAAGAAAGAAAAATCTCAAAACTCAAACCTTAAGTCTCAAAACAAAGCAAAGACCTTTGTCTACCGTATCCATGACCAGCCCGACCCGCAGAAGCTGGAGCAGCTGCGCACCGTCGTGGCCCCCTTCGGCTACAAGCTGAAGGTCGAGGGCTCGCGCGGCGCTATCTCAAAGAGCCTGAACAACCTGATCAAGGAGGCTGAGGGCGAGCGCGAGGAGAAGCTCGTCGAGACGCTGGCCCTGCGCGCCATGATGAAGGCTAAGTACTCGACCCACAACATCGGTCACTACGGCCTGGCCTTCGACTACTACACGCACTTTACGTCGCCCATCCGGCGCTATCCCGACACGATGGTCCACCGCCTGCTGACCCGCTATCAGGAGGGCGCCCGCTCAGCCAACCAGAAATACTACGAGGAGCAGACCGAGCACTCGAGCCTCATGGAGCAGACGGCCCAGCAGGCCGAGCGCGACTCGATCAAGTACAAGATGGTGGAATTCATGGGCGACAAGGTTGGGCAGGAGTTCGACGCCCACATCTCGGGCATCCAGTCGTACGGCCTTTACTGTGAGATCGACGAGAACCACTGCGAGGGCCTCGTCGGCATGCACGACCTCGACGGCGACTACTACGAGTTTGATGAGCGCCGCTACTGTCTCGTCGGCCGCCGCACCCACCGCAAGTATCTGCTTGGCGACCCCATCCGCATCCGCGTCGCCAGTGCCGACTTGGAGCGCCGCCAGCTCAACTTCGTCCTGGCCGACTAAGTTTTTTTAGTTTTGGAAAGAAATTATGGGAAATTTGGGGGAAATTATTCAATGCAGTCTGCTAAAGCGCAGCCAAAATTTTCCTAAATTTCCCATAATTTCTTTCCGAAAAGAAAAACGTCACATTGATGACAAAATGGCGCTTCTCGAAGGTAATATAGGGGTATATTACTTTCAAGAAGCGCCATTTTCTTCTTTTTGGGGTCAGTGATTCGGAGTCGTCTTTCTGCCCCCGACGATGTAGATTCCCTTACGGGAGAATTGAGAATTTAGAATTCTTCTACCCTGCAGGTCGTAGACTTCATTATTCATTTCTCAGATTGAAAATGGAAAATTGAATATTGAGGCCTACGACCTGCAGGGCCGTGCCATGACAAATGGTCAGTTGAAGAAAGGTCTTTATATTGTTAACGGCAAGAAGATCATCAAGTAAGCGATAAGCTCTGATCTGTTAAAGACACGGGAGTCACGAAAAAAGTGAGTGGCTCCCGTGTTTTTTATGGATTATTTTTCGTAAATTTGCAGCCGGAGAAGCGTATGGCAATCAGATACACACGAGGCGAGGAGCACTGGAACACATGGTCGCACGCCGCCGGCATCCTGCTCGCGGTGGTCGTCGGCGTCGTCTTCCTCGTCATGGCCGTCCGCGCGGCCGACGGGTGGGCGTCGGTCGGCGTCAGCCTCTATCTGGCCGGCATGCTGGGCAGCTACGTCGCCTCTACGGTCTATCATGCCCTGCCCGCGCAGAGCCGCTGGAAGGAGCGCCTGCGCCGCTGGGACCATGCCGCCATCTACTGGCACATCGCCGGTTCCTATTCGCCCATCACGCTGACGGCCCTGCGCACCGAGGGCCTGTGGGGGTGGGGACTGTTCTGCTTCGTCTGGCTGAGCGCCATCGCCGGGACGATTGTCAGTTTCCGCCGCCTGAAGGAGCACTCCAATGTGGAGACCGTCTGCTTCTGCCTGATGGGCCTCTCGGTGCTCGTCGCCTTCAAGCCGCTGCTCGACGCCGTGCCCCTCGCGGCCGTCAACTGGATCGTGGCTGAGGGCATCTGCTATCTCGCCGGCGCCTTGTTCTACAGCTTCGGCCGTCGGCGCCGCTACATGCACAGCGTCTTCCATTTCTTCGTCCTCTTCGGCTCCGTCTGCCACATCATTGCCGTCTGGGACATCCTCATGCAGCAGCTCTGACTTTCTACCACGGATTTCGCGGATTATACGGATTTATTGGCATAGTCCGAAAAAACTGGTTGCAGAAGCTGCGGTTTTTAACAGGCAAATAAACGTCACTTGGATTACAAAGTGGTGCTTTTCGAAGGTAATATACCCCTATATTACTTTCGAGAAGCACCACTTCTTGACTTGCGAAGAACCATCTCACCGATAGGGAAGGACCATTTTAACCAGTTATTCTGACTGATCCGATTTATTTGACTACCACGGATTTCGCGGATTACACGGATTATTGTTGTTTGGCGGGCAAAAAAATTTCGTACATCGACGATGTACGAGCTGCACATCGACGGTGTACGAAATATTAGTGTCAGGCCAACGAATCCGTTAAATCCGTGAAATCCGTGGTCGTTTAAAAGCCAGCGAAAGTTTTTACTTCACGTACTCCGAGAAGTCGGTCAGGTGCATGTCACCCTTGCGGGCCAGCGAGTCGTGCATGGCGAAGGCGGCGGGCAGGTTGTGGCGCGTGTGGCCACCCTTGGCGATGCGCACGTATTCGCGCAGCAGCGGACGATAGTCGGGGTGGGCGCAGTTTTCGATGATGCACTCAGCACGCTGCACGGGGCTCTTGCCGCGCAGGTCGGCGATGCCCTGCTCGGTGACGATGATGTTGACATCGTGCTCCGAGTGGTCCTGATGGCTGACGAAGGGGACAATCGACGAGATCAGACCGCCCTTGGCCACTGAGGGGCAGGTGAAGATCGAGAGGTAGGCGTTGCGCTCGAAGTCGCCCGAGCCGCCGATGCCGTTCATCATCTTCGTGCCGCTGATGTGGGTCGAGTTGGCGTTGCCGTAGATGTCGACCTCGATGGCCGTATTGATGGCGATGACGCCCAGTCGGCGAATCACTTCAGGGTTGTTCGAGATCTCGCTCTGGCGCAGCGTCAGGTGGTCCTTCAGGTAGTCCATGTGGTCGTAGACCTGCATCAGACAGTCGTTGGAGACGGTCAGCGAGCAGGCCGATGCGTCCTTCACGCGGCCGTTGATGAGCATCTCGACGACGGCGTCCTGGATGACCTCGGTGTAGACGTTGAAGTCGGGCACGTGCTTGTCCTTGCCCAGTGCGCCGAGGATGGCGTTGGCCGTTGAACCCACACCGCTCTGCAGGGGCAGGAACTCCTTGGGAATGCGGCCCTTGTGCATCTCCTCGACCAGGAACTCAGCGGTCAGGAAGCCGATCTGGTCCGTGACGGGATCCGAGTCCTTGAAGGCGCGGGCCTCATCGGGAATGTTGCACTCGACGACGCCGACGAGCTTGTCCTTGGGAATGACGACGTAGGGCACGCCGATGCGGTCGCCCACGTTGACGATGGGGATGGGCTTGCGGTAAGGGGGATCCAGCGGCTCATAGACGTCGTGCATCAGCTTGGCGTTGGGGTTGTGGAACGAGTTGAGCTCCAGGATGATGTGCTTGGCCAGACGGGCTGCCGTGGGCGAGATGCCGCCGGCGGCGGTCAGGTAGGCGTGATACTCCGAGCCGCAGTCCTCAATGTCGCAGACCTCGAGGATGGCCCAGTCGATCTGGCCGTAGAAGCCGTAGCGCAGCTCCTGTGCCATGTGGCTCAGGTGCAGGTCGTTGTAGGGAATCTCGCCCATGTTGACGTGCTTGCGGAAGTCGGGGTTGGTCGTGTAGGGTGCGCGGTACTTGATGGCACCGGCAGCGGCGAGGTCGCCGTCGGTCGACTGTCCCGTGGAGGCACCGGTGAAGATGCCCACCTTGAATTCGCGGCCCTGCTCGTGCTCCTTGACGGCAATCTTGGCCAGCTCCTTAGTCACTGCCTTGGCCACGCCGGCGGGTGTGAATCCGCTCATGGCCAGGTTCTCTCCATTCTTGATCAGCGCTGCAGCCTCGGCAGCGGTCATACGTGTATAAGCCATAATACTATTTATAGGTTGTTTTGGATTTTCGGCTGCAAAATTACAAAAATATTTTAATATATGGCTGATTTTGAGAATTATTTTGTACCTTTGCGCCGCAAAATCAGTGAATGAGGTATTTCCAACACGATGAAGAAAGTTCTTTTCAGGATCTATTGCCTCTTCTGCACGTTGCTGACAGGGCTCTCCCTGCGTGCTCAGGAGCTGGACGACGACGACATGGGCGGCGGGGTGCTGACGACTTCGACGGTCTGGAAGGCATGATGGACTATCAGCCGCTGCACTTCGGCATGACGGAGATCATGGTGGTCGTCCTGCTGTTGCTGGCATGCTACGTGTTTGGGAAGATCTGGAAGGGCTGCAGCTATCTGATCCTGCTCATTGCCGCTGCCTTCTATTTTCTGCTGAACAGTTAAACTTTGCCCTCCTGGGCGCGTCAGACTTAACGTTATGAATCGATTCTTATTGATGATTGCCCTCGTGCTGTGTGCCGTCGGCATGCAGGCGCAGGGCGTGGTGCGAGGCCGCGTGCTCGACAAGCAGACCGACGAGGCGCTGCAGTTTGTGAATGTCAAGGTGACCGACGCCGGCGGCAAGCTCGTCGGGGGCGGAATGACCGACGTGAAGGGCCAGTTCAGCATCACGGGCCTTAAGGACGGCAGCTACACGCTGCAGGTCTCGTTCGTGGGCTACCGGACGGTGACGCGCTCCTTCCAGCTGTCGCCGCAGAAGCGCACGCAGCACTACAACGCCATCTATATGACCGAGGACACCCACACGCTGAAGGAGGTGCAGGTGACCGGTCAGCGCTCGCAGATGAAGCTCGAGGTGGACCGCAAGACGTTCACCGTCGACGAGGTGCTGGCGGCGGCCGGCGGCTCCGTGACCGACCTGCTGGAGAACATCCCCTCCGTCGAGGTGACCACCGACGGCGAGATCTCGCTGCGCGGCAACTCGTCGGTCGAGGTGTGGATCAACGGCAAGGCCAGCGGACTGACCACCGACAACCGTGCTGAGATCCTGCAGCAGATTCCCGCCGAGAGCATCGAGCGCATCGAGGTCATCGACAACCCCAGCGCGAAATATTCGCCCGAGGGCACCGCCGGCATCATCAACATCGTGATGAAGCGCGACCGCCGCGCCGGCTACTACGGCTCCGTTCAGACGGGTGCCAACCAGCAGGGCGGCTGGAACGTGGGCGGCAACATCAACTACTCGTCGAAGTGGGTCGATGCCTATGCCAACCTGGGCTACCGTCGCCGCAAGGGCACGGGCTCGAACATGAGCGACCAGCGCTACAGAGTGGCTAAAGGTTCAGCCTTTAGCTCCTATCAAATCAGCGAAGGCGACGACAATAACAACGGCGGCGGACTCTTCGCCCGCGCCGGACTGACCTTCCACCTGACCGAGAACGACGACCTCGCGCTCACCGGCATGACCATGCAGGGCAACCGCGAGAGCGACAACCTGACCACCTATCGCTACGGCACCTACACCGCTGCCGGCACCCAGCAGGACGACCGCCTGCTGCGCCGCCAGACCTGGGGCGACGGCGACAACCACATGTACAACGGCGAGCTCTCCTACACCCATAAGTTCAACGAGCAGGGTACGCACAAGCTCGACGCCTCAGTCTCGTTCAACAAATGGTCGAACGACGGGTCGAATGAATATCTGAACGACACGACATACTTAGTCCAGGCCCCCCCTTCTGCTTTTTCCTACCAGTACCGGCCCATGAACATCAACAACCGCAACTGGGAGACGAAGCTGGACTACGAGAACCAGATCACCAAGGACTTCAAGCTGGAGGCCGGCTATCAGGGCCGCTTCTCGCATGAGAACACGCCGCAGTCGAGCTTCGAATATGCCGCTCAGGGCCAGGCCGAGCGACTCACGCCTAATGACCCGCGCCTCGTGGAGGATGCCTACTTCAACAACCGCTTCATCTACGACATGGACGTCCATGCCCTCTACGCCACGGCCAACATGAAGTTCGGCCGACTGGGCGTCATGGCCGGCATGCGCGGCGAATACTGGAAGGTGGACACCCGCAGCATCGACTACTATCAGACGGAGACGCCCTTCAAGAAAGACTATTTCCAGCTGTTCCCCTCGCTGTTCCTCAACTATGAGCTGACCTCCTCGTCGCAGCTGCAGCTGAACTATACGCGCCGCCTGCGCCGTCCCTGGGGCGGACAGCTCAACTCGTTCAAGAACACGCGCGACGCCTCGATGATCGAGTTCGGCAATCCTGAGCTGACACCCGAGTACACCAACTCGTTCTCGCTCAACTACCTGAAGACCTGGGCCGACCACACGCTCTCGATAGGCACCTACTACAGGCCCTCGACCGACGTGATGCAGCGCATCCGCTATCAGGGCCAGTACGAGGGCCAGCCCGTCATGTTCATGACCAACCTCAACGTGGCCCGCAGCCAGCGCGCCGGCGCCGAGCTTATCCTGAAGGACAAGCTCTGGAAGATTCTCGACCTGACCACCACGCTCAACGCCTACTACTACCACCTGGACGGTTTCTCTACGGTCGTCGAGGGGCAGAAGGTCACGGGCGACCCCGACGAGAACTTTGCCTGGGACGCCCGTCTGCTGGCGTCGGTCATCCTGCCTTATAATATCTCCGTCCAGGCCACGGGCAACTATCGCTCGCGACAGGTCATCACGCAGGGCTACCGCCGCGCCAACGGTTCGCTCGACCTGGGCGTGCGCAAGACCTTCCTGAACAAGAAGTTCGCGCTGGCCCTCAACTGGCGCGACGTCTTCGACTCACGCCGGTGGGAGAACTTCACCGAAGGCCCCACCTTCTGGCGTCACCAGCGCGGCCACCGCGCCCCCCGCATCAACCTGCAGCTGACCTGGAACTTCGGCAACATGAACCAGAAGAAGCGTCCCGGCCGCGACGACCAGCAAGGCACCACCGACGACGACAGCATGGGCGGCTACGGATCTTTTGAAGAATAAAAGAATAAAAGGAGAAGTGAGGAATGAAAAATTTCTCACTTCTTATTTTTATTTCTCATTTATTATTCGTAACTTTGCACCCGGATTCAAGGGGTGCCCGTTGGAGTGGCGGGCTGAGATGATACCCTCAACGACCTGATGCGGGTAATACCGACGAAGGGATGAAACGGATTTTTTCCCCCTGGAATATTAATGTTTTAATAAATTGTAATAAAGAATGAAGAAGATTCTTTTCACCGCGATGGCCGTGGCCGTCGCTGCTTCGGTGGGGGCGCAGGACGCTGACTCGCTGAAGATGGAGAAACTGCAGGAGGTCGTCGTCAGCGGCGTGCGCACGCAGAAGAACGCCCCCTACGCCGTCAGCAACATCAAGCGGCAGGAGCTTGCCAGCTTCTCGACCACCGGTCAGGAGCTGCCCTTCCTCTTTGCCCGCACGCCGGGTGTGCAGGCCTGGAGCGAGAACGGACTGGGCACGGGCACCGTTTACATGCGCATCCGCGGCGCTGCCGGCTCGCGCATAAATGTGACGCTCGACGGCGTGCCCCTCAACTCGCCTGAGGACCAGACCGTCTTCTGGGCCAACATGAACAGCTACGGCTCGCTCCTGGGCTCCGTGCAGATACAGCGCGGCGTAGGCACCAGCGTCAACGGCGACGGCGCCTTCGGCGGTACCGTGGCCATGACGTCGAAGGCTCCCATGACACGCCCGTCGGCCGAGGTGTCGGCCTCGTATGGTTCTTATAATACATTCAACGTCGGCGGACAGTTCTCCACCGGCCTCATCGGCCAGCACTTCATCCTCGACGGCGCCTACCATGAGACGCAGACCGACGGTTTCATCCACGGCACCGACGGCCGCTCGGGCTCCTACTACGGCGGACTGACATGGCTCGACGAGCAGTTCAGCATCACCTACAAGAACTTCGGCAACTTCGAGAAGACCGGACAGGCCTGGAACGGCATCACCGCCGGCTCAAACGACTATTCGCTCATGGACGGCAACTACGACGACGGTTCATGGGCCTACCAGACCCGGACGGGCATCAAGACCTACAAGGACATGTGGGACGCCGGGCTCGGCCGCTACAACTCGCTCTATGAGCGCCTGAAGACCGGCGACGACGGTCTCTTCGTCAAGGACGCCTCGGGCAACTACCTGACCGAGCGCTACACGATGGCCGACGGCTCCTATTGGCCCCGCACGACCGACAACTTCCACCAGAGCCACAACCTGCTCTCGCTGGCCTACGACTGGCAGAACGGCTGGACCGCCTCGGGAACCCTCCACTACACCTACGGCCGCGGCTACTACGATGAGTTCCGCCCCGACAGCAAGGTGTCGAAGTTCGGACTCGACTATGTCAACGCCAAGGGCAAGTCGGTGAAGACCGACGCCGTGCGCCAGAAGGGCATGTCGCAGAACCAGCTCGGCGCCCTGTTCAACACCCGCTACAAGAGCGAGCGCAAGGAGATCATCGGCGGTCTGTCGGCTCAGCTGTTCAATGCCGACCACTTCGGCTACGTCACCTACATTGCCGACCCGACCATCAGCCAGGAGGTGCTCGCCAATGGCGACTATAAGTACTACGACTCCGACGCCGACAAGGTGGACCTGAGCGCCTTCCTTAAGGCCAGCTACGACCTGACCATGCAGTGGAAGCTGTTCGCCGACGTGCAGTATCGCCACGTCGACTATAAGACCAGCGGCATCAACGACCGCTTCTACGAGGAGGGCGGACGCTACTACAACCAGCCGCTCAACGTCGACGAGCACTACAACTTCTTCAACCCCAAGGTGGGCCTGAGCTACAGCGCCGGACCGCACCATGCCTACGCCTCGGCCGCCGTCAGCCACCGCGAGCCCGAGCGCAACAACTTCACCGACAACTACAAGTATCCCTTCCCCGAGGCCGAGAGCCTTATCGACTATGAGCTGGGCTACAGCTATTCCACACGCAGCCTGCGCCTCGGCGCCAACCTCTACTACATGGACTACGACAACCAGTTCGTGCAGACCGGCGAGCAGAGCGAGATTGGCGAGAACCTGACCACCAACATCAAGTCGTCCTATCGCATGGGCGTCGAGCTGACGGCCGCCTGGGATCTCCTGCCCGTGCTCACCCTCGAGGGCAACGCCGCCCTGAGCCGTAACAAGCTGAAGGATTTCACCGAGATGGCCTCTGAAGACTGGGACGACTCCTTCCGGCCCATCCACTACGACAACACGACGCTGGCCTTCTCGCCGTCAGCCATTTTGAACGGTTTCATCGATTTCCACTATAAGGGTCTGCAAGCTACATGGCACACCAACTTCACCTCGCGCCAGTATCTCGACAACACCGAGAACGAAGACCGCTCGCTGCCCTCGTTCTGCGTGTCGAATGTCTATGCGTCGTATAAGTTGCCCCTGCGCGTAAAAGGTCTGCGCGAGGCCATCGTCGGTCTGAACGTGAACAACGTCCTGGGTGCCCGCTACGCCTCCAGTGGCTGGGTCTACTCGAGCATCCTCGACGGCTACGGCCATCCCAACGACAACCGCTACTATCAGATAGGCTTCATCCCCATGGCCGGCCGCACCGTCATGGGCAGCGTTACGCTTAAATTTTAAATAATGAGTAATTAGTAATGAGTAATTAGTAATTGTGTCACTTTTGCTGGTCTGACGTAATTACTAATTACTCATTACTAATTACTAATTCTAATTACACTGCGAAATGGATACCCTTCGATTTCTCGACCTGCTCGGCTTTGCCGTCGGTTTGGTCTACCTCTACTTGGAGTATCGTGCCAGCATCTGGTTGTGGCTGGCCTCTGTCGTCATGCCCGCCGTCGACATGGTGCTCTACTATCGGGCAGGGCTCTACGCCGACTTCGGCATGGCCATCTACTACTGTCTGGCAGCACTCTATGGCTTTCTGAAATGGAAAAAGCCCACCCCCAACCCCTCCCCAAGGGAGGGGAGTCTGGATAGAAATGTAACCAATCCCCCCTCCCTTGGGGAGGGGTCGGGGGTGGGCTCCCCCCTTGGGCAGGGGGTGGGCTCCTTTCCTTTGCGTCTTATTTTGCCCACACTCCTGGTTTTCCTTTCCCTCTGGCTGCTCATCTGGTGGTTCCTCGCGACCCACACCAACTCCAGCGTGCCCGTGACCGACGCCTTCACCACCGCACTCAGCATCGTCGCCCTCTGGGCCCTCGCCCAGAAGTATGTCGAGCAGTGGCTCCTCTGGCTCGTCGTCGATGCCGTCTGCTGCGTCCTCTACGTCTACAAGGGCATCCCCTTCAAGGCCTGCATCTACGCCATCTACACAGTCTTTGCCGTCTTCGGCTACCGCAAGTGGCTCCGGATGATGGCGGTCCCCGAGCCGGTTCAGGCTCAGTTATAAAGCTGATGGCGACTCATCCTCACGGACGGGTCGCCATCTTCATTAAAATAAATTTTACTAATCAATTAAATGGCAGCGGCTTTCGGTCCTCACGGATTGAGCCGTGCCCAACTTTTACAGTTAATACTGTATTAGTCCTCGTCCCAGAGGCTGCCTCCGCGCGACTTAATGGGTGAAGTCCCGTCGTAGTCGCCGCCGATGCCTACGCTCTCGACATCGCCGTCAGAATTCTTTGTTACGCCGCCAGAACCAGCCAGCACTTGGTGCTGCATCTGTATGTCAAAAATGCTTGTTGCAGGATTGATATATTGCTTTTTCATTGTCGTTGTTCCTTTCTATTATTGAAATTAGTATTACTTCTTGATAACCTTTTTGCCGTTCACGATGTAGAGGCCCTTCACGGGATTCATCACACGCTGGCCATTGAGGTTATAAATGGCCTCAACTTCTGCGTTTGTCTGCTCAAGAGCAGAAATGCCCGTGGCTTCACCATCGTTGAACGAAATCATCAGACGAGCGCCAGCATTGGCCACCTCAAGATAAGCCTTACCTTCGGGTACAACATAGCCAGTGGTCAGCTCATAGAACGACGTAGCGTCGCCCTCGCCAGCCAGCACATAGCGATGGGTATTGCCTTCGGTCTTCACCTCTTCGCCCTTACCAGGCTTCAGCAGATTCGTAGCCGAGAGGTCATCGCCAGTAGCAGCCGTGGGAATGCTAATCTCACCCTCTGTCTTCTGAAGCAGCAGGCCAGTGCCAGCAGCTACAGCACCCGTCACTTTCGTCATCGAAACGACAGAACCGTCGGAAGCAGAAGCATAGTAAGCGTTAACTCCTGTGGCGGTGGCAAAGTTCAGAGGGTACTCAGATGAGAAAGTGGCATAGTCGGTTACAGAGGGAGCGACATTGATAGGACGAACCAGTGTCAGAATCATATAGTCGACACTCATATTGCTGTTCCAAGTAGTGTTGTTTGCCAATTGTAAGCGGTAGCCATCGGCAGGCACAATGATACCCTCTACAGTAGACTCTGTGTAATATGAGTTCTGTGCCTGAGTCACAGACATTTCCGTAGAAGTTTTCTCGTCACCGTTAAGAAGTTCTATAGAAAGCGATGCTTCACCAGAATTTGAATTGTTCGTATTCACGGTAAGGTTGTAGACACCAGCCGTTAGTTCCGGAGTATAGAGATAGCCATTGGGACCAACGCGCACAGCATCGAAACTGGAAGCACCACGTTCTGGCAGATAGCCATCGTCGCGCTTGCTGACAATGGTATAGTCTTCATTGTCAAAGAAGAATGAAATGCGATCAGAAGGTGTGTAGGTCACATTTACCGAGGGCGATGCTTCGTTGAGGGTATGGCGGTAGTCGTTGATTCGTGTAGTCTCATACCATACGTCACCAATCTTTGCAGCCACCGAGTGAGCAAGTGTAAGAGATTCACCTTCAATACCAGTCGCAGTCTTAACATCGCCAATCTCGTTATCATCGCCATCTACGGCCTTAATCGTGGCTGTCCAAGTGTTAGCCTCACGCACCGTTATGTTGACAACTGTCGAACCGTCCTCAGCTACAGTCTTTGAGCCAAGGTCATCGCTAACGTAGTAGTACTTCTGTGTGCTCACCCAGAATGCTCCTTTGTCTACTGCTGTCAATTCTATAGCGGCGTCTACATCACCATTACGCGTTTCAGTTTTTACCGTCTCACCATTGCAAATCCAGTTGACGGTGTAGTCTGCTGAAGGCGAAGTATAGTCGCCAAGAGTGGTGGTGATGACAAGATTGTCAAATTTACATCTACGGTCCCACGCATTGCTGTTGCCGTGCTCGCCAAATACCTCAAACGAGGCTAAGGGGTTTGTGTTTGACAGCGCAACGACATGAGAGTGTTCCTGTTTCTTGGAGGAACTTTGTGAGTCATCATCATACCAGAGCGTTTCTGTCGTAATCGTTTTTGCTGCATAATCAAGGGTTATCGTTATGTACGTCCTTCTTGGCCAAAGTACCGTGTTGTATTCCTTAAAATCTGCAGCTGTGATGTCCAAGTTCGTTTCACAAACTCCGTTATACTTTCCATAGCGCAAATATCCAATGTTGCTACCATCTTCATCCTTTAAGCGGAATCCTGTATACATCTTGTCCCACTTTCCCATACCCATTTCGAATGTAATTTTCACTACATCCTTCGTGTTTGCGCGCTGCGCTTCAGGAATAGAGACCGTATTTGTTCCACTACCAATAACAAGTATTCCATCGGCAATTTCAGTATGAGAATCGGTACTCATCGCCATAGAATTAACAGTACCAGTCACAACACCATCCGTAATAGCGTTGCTGAAATCAATGTTGGCATTGGTGATAACATCACCTGCTTCTGCCCACGCGCTCACTCCCATGCACAGTCCTGTTGCGAGGAGGAGCGACTTTAAGAATGTAGTTTTTTTCATTTTGTTTTAGTTTGAGTTAATATTAATATGGTAGTTAATGTAGCTTGCTGAGAGATGGATACACAAAAAGAAGCGTAAGACTGCGGTTATCTTACGTCTTTTAGTTGAGGTTCTGGAATACCTAATAGTGAAAGAATCAGATACAGCAGCCCCACGCTATCGCGTGGAGACTTGCCATGTCCATCTTGCCACTATTCGAAATTTTCCAGATTTCAACTAACAAGACGAAGCACAACTTGCTCCTAATGTTTTTTGCCCACGATGTCCTTTGCAGCGAGGTCGTTGCCGGTGGCGCGGACACGCAGCTGCGGGTGCAAAAGTACATAAAATCTTTGAAACAGCAAAACTTCTTGGCGTTTTTTGGCAAATATCGCCATGAAAATGTCAGAAAACGAAGTTTTGGCGGCCTTCGACTGACGGCTCTCAAACACAAAAAAGGGCGCTTCTCGAAGGTAATATAGGGGTATATTACTTTCAAAAAGCACCATTTTGCGATTTGAGAGGTAGAAAGGAAACAACAAACAACGAATTAAACGAATTATCAGTAAAGCGCAGCAATTCGTGTAATTCGTGAAATTCGTAGTAGGGGGGGCGGGTGTCGCGTTCAGGACAGCCGGCGGGCGACGTCGTCGAGGCTGTGGGCCACGTGGATGAGCTCGCGCCAGGGACGCCGCATCATGCCCTGGCGGGCGAGGTCGTCGAGCAGGGCGATGAGGGCGTCCCAGCAGCCGCCGACGTTGTAGAGGATGACGGGCTTGCGGTGGTAGCCGAGCGTCGCCGCGGCACTGACGGTGAACAGCTCGTCGAGGGTGCCGATGCCGCCGGGCATGACGATGAAGGCGTCGCTCATGTCCATCATCAGCTGCTTGCGGTCGGTCAGGTCCTCGCAGGGCACGTGGACGTCGAGGAAGGGCGTCAGCCGCCCCATCTCCTCAATGCGCCGCGGCACGACGCCGATCAGCTGTCCGCCCGCGTCCTTGCAGGCCCGGCTGACGGCGTGCATCAGTCCCGCGTCGTGACCGCCGAACACGATGGAATGGCCGTTTTTTGCACAAAAAACGCCCAATTCCCTTGCTCTCTCGAAGTATTCGGCCGCGATCTCATCGTTGGCCGAACAGAATATACAGACTTTCATTGCCGCAAAGTTACTTAAAATTGGCGATATTACCAAATTTATTTCGTAACTTTGCACCCGGATTATGAAGACATTTGAAGAACTGGGCGTCAGCGAACAGATTCGCCGAGCCATCACCGAACTGGGATTTGTGCAGCCCATGCCTGTGCAGGAGTCAGTCATTCCTTATTTGCTTGAGGGCCGCCGCGACGTCATCGCCCTGGCGCAGACCGGCACGGGCAAGACGGCCGCCTTCGGCATACCGCTGCTGCAGCGCATGGAGCCCATGGCGAAAAGCCAGCAGCCCGTGGCGCTCGTCCTTTCCCCTACGCGCGAGCTCTGCCTGCAGATCACCGACGACCTGCGCGACTTCGCTAAGTTTATGGAGGGCATCCACGTCGAGGCCGTCTATGGCGGTGCGGCCATCGAGCCGCAGATCCGCGCGCTGAAGAAGGGGGCCAGCGTCATCGTGGCCACGCCCGGCCGCCTCATCGACCTGAAGAACCGCGGCTACGTACGCCTGGAGCATGTCCGCACCATCGTCCTCGACGAGGCCGACGAGATGCTCAACATGGGCTTCTCGGAGGCCATCGACGAGATCTTCGGCGCGCTGCCCGAGGAGCACCAGACGCTGATGTTCTCGGCTACGATGAGCCGCGAGGTGGAGCGCGTGGCTAAGAACTACCTGCGCGACTATGAGACCATCGTCGTCGGCTCGCGCAACGAGGGTGCCGAGAACGTCAACCACGTCTACTACATGGTGCATGCCAAGGACAAATACCTGGCACTGAAGCGCATCGTCGACTACTACCCCAAGATTTTTGCCATCATCTTCTGCCGCACGAAGATCGAGACGCAGGAGGTGGCCGACGCACTGATCCGCGACGGCTACAACGCCGAGTCGCTCCACGGCGACCTCTCGCAGCAGCAGCGCGACCTGACGATGCAGAAGTTCCGCCAGCATCTGACGCAGCTGCTCGTGGCCACCGACGTGGCTGCCCGCGGACTGGACGTCGACGACCTGACCCACGTCATCAACTACGGACTGCCCGACGACATCGAGAACTACACCCACCGCTCGGGCCGCACCGGCCGCGCCGGCAAGAAGGGCACCTCGATCAGCATCGTCCACACGAAGGAGAAGCACAAGATCCGCGCCATCGAGAAGGAAATCGGCAAGGAGTTTCAGGAGGCTGAGATTCCCAAGGCTGAGGAAATCTGCAAGAAGCAGCTCTACAAGGTGATGGACCAGATCGTGAAGACCGACGTCAACGACGACGAGATAGCGCCGTTCATGCAGGACATCAGCCGCTACTTCGAGTATATCGACAAGGACGAGCTCCTCAAGAAGATCGTCTCGCGCGAGTTCGGCCGCTTCCTTGTCTATTATGCCGACGCGCCGGAGATTGAGAAGCCCGTGCGCGAGAAGCGCGAGAAGAAGCCACAGACCGACCGTGAGAAGCGCATGAACCGGGCGCAGGAGGGCTACGAGCGCCTCTTCATCAACCTGGGCAAGCGCGACGGATTCTATCCCGGCGAGCTTATGCAGACCCTCAACCGCTACGTCGGCGGCCGCCAGGAGGTGGGCCACATCGACCTGCTCGACACCATCGCCTACTTCGAGGTGCCGCAGAAGGACGCCCTCAAGGTGATGACCCAGCTGACGGGCATCCGCTACAAGGGCCGCGTCGTGCGCTGCAATTCGGAGGATAATAAGTCTGCAAAAACCATGCCAAACGCCAATTCCGGCGACGCTAAGAATTTACAAAAAATTAACCAGCGTCAAAAATCGACGGAGCGAACCTCAAAAAACCGCGATTCCATCGATAATGGGCGTCGTGGCGGCCGCAAGGGCGACTGGCGCGAGCTGATGCAGCCCCGCAAGTGGGAATTCCGTGGTCCCGACCCGGATTTCTCCGAGGAAGGCTGGGCTCGCCGGAAGCCGAAGAAAAAGAAGTGATGATGAACCACTCAAAAAACATCCTCTGTCTGCTGGCAGCCGCCCTGCTCCTCGCTGCAGTCTCGTGCTCGCGCCAGAAAAGCTTCGACCGCATCCTGGCCGAAGCCGACACCGTCGTGGAACAGCAGCCCGACTCGGCCCTGCGCTTGCTGGGCCCCATTGTCGGCAATGAGGCGGCTCTGTCATCCGCCCAGCGAGCTATGTACCATTTGTTGCTCACTCAATCAAAATATCGGCTCTTTCAAGATCGCCCCGACTCCCTACTGCCTTTGATTGCTGCGAGCGAGACATACTATCAAACTACTCATGATTTGTCTCTTTATTGCCGCTCCAAATACTATCATGCCATGATGCTGAATGAGCTCAAACGGCATTCCGAAGCCATCGAAAAATTGATGGAGGGCAGCAAAATGGCTGAGCAGATAGGCGATACGCTGCAGATGGCCAAATATTATGAAAGCATTGATGCAGTATATGCAAGCTCGCAAAACTATCAGCTTGCAATCCAAGCTTCAAAGCAGCTTCTGAACCTTTCTGTCATGATGAACGATAAGGAGAGGGTTGTGAGAGCCACAGCACTCTTAGCCTCTCATTTCTCAAAGTTAGGACAGCGCGACAGTGCTTTATATTACACGAATCAGATCATTGCTAAGTTTGGCAATGCCAAGAATGAAGATAAAGTTTGGATGCTGTCAAATATAGGATGTGTATTTCTTAATAACGGCGACACACTGGCGGCGAAAAAGTACCTGATGGAATCTCTAAAGATTGACACTCTTTATAATGCTTGTGCAGCTCTTGCTTCAATCAGCATGTATGAGAAAAGGATGTCAGATGCAGATTCTCTTTGGGAATGGGCTTTAAAGACCCCCAAAGCGGAACTCCGGCTGAACATGATGAATTTGCGGATTAAATCATACCTTGAAGTTGTTGACCGCCAGGGAAAACTGAAGCGTTGGTTTGACGACGTACTTGCTCTCGATGATTCGCTTAGGATTGATTCTGAGAGTAAGATGATTGCAGAATTCCAATTCAAGTATGATCAGGAATCATTGAAAAGCAGACATCGCATGATTTTTATATATCTGCTTTTATTGATAATAGCCTTGATAGTTGTTGCGGCAGTATTGTTCCTATACAATCTTTACAATGTTAAAAGCTATGACAGCGAGTTGCGAAAACAGAAATCTCAAATAACCGCCTTGGAGGAACAATCAGAGATCAGTGAAAAAGAAAAGCAAAAGCTCGTGCAGTCAATGAAGGCTCAAAACGAATCCACTTATTATAAATTAGGTAGGGGTAAGGCCATTTATGAGTCAATTTTGGATGGCGGCAATTTTCATACAATCAGCCCAAAAGATGAAGAATGTTTCATCGATTACTATTCTGTTCTGAAGTACGACAGTTTCAATCAGTGGCTGTCAAACTATAAAAAGATCTCAAAGCGACAATTGATTTACCTCATCTTGGTCGACATGGGCTACGACGACGAGAAGATCAGTGAGCTCCTTTGTGTCAGCAAAGCAGCAATACGTATGACCAAAATGCGCTTGAGGAACCAGATTAAGCAGTTTTTCATG
Source organism: Prevotella sp. (assembly GCA_017458195.1). Taxonomy (GTDB): domain Bacteria; phylum Bacteroidota; class Bacteroidia; order Bacteroidales; family Bacteroidaceae; genus Prevotella. The sequence goes on along the minus strand of JAFTGI010000029.1, from coordinate 25,657 downwards.
TAACAATTCTTAGCAAAGGAGATAGAGCGAGTTTCGGTCTATCTCCTTTGTTTAAAGGCTTTTCCTGACTTTTTTATTCTTGTTACACCCCCAACAAAAAAGTTTATCAAAGATTTGTATAGGAAAAATAAACTATATAATTTTGTTGCACATTATTAACAAAATCTACAATAAAATGAAGCATTATTTGAGTATAGGAAAAAGAAAGGAAACAACAATGATGAAGAATCTGATTTGCATGGCGCTGCTGGCCTTGATGCCGGCGGCAGGCGGCCTGAAGGCAGCCGGTGAGGAGAGAATAACAGTCGACGAATGGCTGACCGTGGAGGTGACGGCGCCGGGCATGCTGGTGCCTGCGCTGGAAGAAGCCCTGGCACAGCTGGAGCCCTGGCACCCCTATGATCTGTTGGACGTGAAGCTGCGCCTGAGCGGAACGCTCGATGCCAGCGACGTGCGCTGGCTGCGCTGGCTGACGGGCGCCAAGAACAGTCTGACGTGGATGATCGGCGACGACGACCCTGCGGAGGGCTACGGCCACACGCGGGTGACGGCACTCGACCTGGGACAGACGACGCTGCAGACGGGCGGCTGGTATGCCCACGTCCAGACGACCGGCAGCGAGTTTTATATGCTCGACAGCGACGACACGCTCGGCCCGGAGCTGTTTGCCGAGAGCCGGTTCCTGAGCCAGCTGGTGTTGCCTGAGGGCGTGCGGGTAGTGCAGAAGGCGACGGTCAGCAGCACTGTCAGCGACCTCACGCTGCCTTCGGCGCTCGTACAGGTGGAGGCCGGCGAGCTCAAGTGGGCCACGACTGTGACCTGTCTGGCCGTGGAGCCGCCCGTGGTGACGCAGTTCGAATATGGTTCAGGCCGCGATAATCAAGACTATCGCGACGGCACCTACACCCCCATCGTGCTCGACCCGCGCGTGACGGCCGACTGGCAGCTGCTGGAGCCCTGGCGCAAAGAACTGAAGGGGCACACGCTGGTGGTGCCTGCCGGCACGAAGGAGAAGTATGCCGTCAGTGGCGTGTGGTCGTGCTTCGGCACGATCGTCGAGGCTGATATCACGGCCGACGTCGCAGCCGTGCGGGCGGCCGACAAGGGCTCAGAACCGGCTTACACGCTTGGTGGCCGCCTCATGCGCCCGACGGAGAAAGGCTTCGGAATAGCTAAATCGCGGCTATGGCGCGGGCCACGGCGTGGGCAGTAGTCCAGGCGGCCTGGAAGTTGAAGCCGCCGGTGACGCCGTCGATGTCGAGCACCTCGCCGGCAAAGTAGAGGCCGGGGTGGGTCTTGCTCTCAAGGGTCTGGGGATTGACGGCCGTGAGACTGACGCCGCCGCACGTGACGAATTCGTCGCGGTGGGGGGCGCGGCCGCAGACGTCGTAGGTGTCGTTGGTCAGCGTGTTGAGCAGGCGGTTCTGCTCCTTTTGGTTGAGACTGCCCCAGGGGGCATGGGCACGGCCGCCGAGACTTTTCTCAAGAAGATATTGCCAGAGGCGCTGCTGCATGCCGTCGGGGCGCTCAGTGCTGAGCAGCCGCTGCGGGTGGCGGCTGATGATCTGCGCTATCATCTGCTGAGCCTCGGCCGCTGACATGCCGAGCCAGTTGACGGCCAACGGATGACGATAACCACACTCGCTGAGCAGTCGGGCGCCGTAGCTCGACAGTCGCAGAATGCAGGGGCCGCTCATGCCCCAGTGGGTGATGAGCAGCGGTCCCGAGGCGCGCAGACGGGTGCCCGGCAGAAGGGCCTGAGCCTGAGGGACGACGGTGCCCATCAGCTCGTGGAGGCGCTCGTCGGCAATGCTCAGCGTGAAGAGCGACGGCACGGGCTCCTCGATGGGCTGTTCGAGCCAGAGAAGCCCCTCGCGGCGGGGCTGTCCGCCGATGGCCACGATGACGTAGTCGTAGTCGGCCAGGTCGCTGAGGCTGCTGATGCGCACGCCGGTGTGGAGCTCGATGCCCAGTCGGCGGGCCTCGCGAAGAAACAGGTGGGAGATGCTGCGGGCATCCTGCGACGCGGGGAAGACGCAGTCGTCCGACTGGGTGACGAGGGCGACGCCGCGGCGCTCAAACCACGCGTAGGCGTCGCGATGACTGAACGAACGGAACAGGCGCCCCAGCAGCCGGTGCCCGCGCGGATAGACCTGCGCCAGGTCGGTGCCGACCGAGGCGAACGAGTTGGTCAGGTTGCAGCGTCCGCCGCCCGAAATCTCGACCTTGGCCAGCGGTCGTGCCGAGCGCTCCAGGATGCAGACCTGCACCCCGGGGCACATCTCCTTCAGGTTGATGGCCGCAAAGAATCCTGCGGCCCCACCGCCGACAACAGCCACCCGCTTATTCATTGTTCATTATTCATCGAATAAAAGTCCTTCGGCAGCAGTCCGAACTGACGATAGAAGCACTTCGTGAAATACGACGGCGTACTGAAGCCCACCTGATAGCACACATCGGCCACGCGCGTCTGGCCCTGCTTGAGCAACACGGCGGCCCGCTTGAGGCGCTCGATGCGGATGAAGTCGTTCGGCGAGACGTTGAGCGTGCCGCGGATCTTGCGGTTCAGGCTCGAGCGGCTCATGTTCATCCCGCTCGCCAGCATGTCGACGCTGAGCTCGCTGTTGGTCAGCTCGCGCTCGATGATGCTCTCCAGCCGGTGCAGGAATTCGTTGTCGGCCTCGCTGATCGAGACGCTCTCCGGCGCCGTGAAGGGCGACTCGCTGTAGGCGCGCTTGACGCTCTGTCGCTCGTGGAGCAGGTTGTCGATGGTCGACAGCAGATAGTCCATCGAGAAGGGCTTTTCGATGTAGGCGTCGGCCCCGCTCTCCATGCCCTCCATCTTGGCCTGCTCGGTGGTCAGGGCGGTGAGCAGGATGAGGGGGATGTGGCTCAGCTCGACGTCGTGCTTGACGCGCCGGCAGAGCTCCATGCCGCCGACGGGCTCCATCATCACGTCGCTGACGATGACGTCGACGTCGGTCTGTCGCAGCCGGGCCAGCGCCTGCTCGCCGTTGCTGGCGCAGACCACGTTGTAGTCAGACTCCAGCCGCTGCTGTTCGTAGCTGAGCATCTGGTCGTTGTCGTCGACGATGAGCACCGTCGGTGCGCCGGGGTGGGGTGTGGCCGAGGGGAGCAGCGACGATGGCGTGTCGAGCACGACGCTGTCCTTCTGGTTCAGCGGTATGCGCAGACAGAAGACGTTCTCCGTCAGACTGTCGTCCATGCTGATGGTGCCGCCATGCAGCTCCGTCAGTGCGCGGGCCATGGCCAGTCCGATGCCCGTGCCGGTGGTCGACGACTGTTCGCCGGAAGATATTCGGAAGAAGGGGGTGAAGATTTGCTCGCGCATGGCCGGGGGGATGATGTTGCCGTCGTTGGCCACGGAGAGCAGCAGCTGGTCGTCGACCGTGGTCAGGCTGACGCTGACGCGGCTCTCGCCGTACTTGGTCGCATTGTTGAGCAGGTTGCTGACAATCTTGGTGAAGCCCTCGCGGTCGGCGTGGGCATAGAGCGGCTCCCGGGGAAGGTCGATGCTGGCGTCGATGTGGCGCTGGCGCAGGGTGGGGCGGAAGCGCTCAAAGATGCTGCTGACAATCTGGGCAGCATCGCATCGCTCAAAGTTGAGCCGGAGCCCGTTAGCTTCGGTCTTCCTGAAGTCGAGCAGCTGGTTGATGAGGTCGTGCAGGCGGTTGGTGTTCTGCTGCATGACGTGGAGGTCGTCGCTGACGGCCTTGTCGTCGATGCCGCCCGACTTGATGATGTTCTCCAGCGGGCCCTTGATGAGCGTCAGTGGCGTTCGGATCTCATGAGCCACGTTGGTGAAGAAGCTGATCTTGCTTTCGTAGAGCTCCTGCTCCTTCTCGTGCTCAAACCGCTCCAAGGCGGCCTGGCGCTGATAGCGGTTGCGCAGGGTGAAGAACCTCACCAGCAGGTAGATGAGTACGGCTGCCAGCAGTCCGTAGACGAGCTGTGCCCACCAGGAGAGCAGCGGATGGGGCAGGACGCGGATGTCGAGCGTGTAGTCATCGTCGGCCGTGGCGGGTGTCTGCTTCAGTCGGACGTGCAGCCGGTAGTTGCCGGCGGGCAGGTTGCTGTAGGCCACGACGTTGTCGGCACGCATGGGCTGCCACTGGTGGTCGTAGTTCTCGAGCCGGTATTCCATGAGGCCCTCCTGCGGCAGGTCGTAAGCCAGGGCCGACAGCTGGAGGGCTATCGAGTTCTGACGATGGCTGAGCCGCAGCCGGCGGGTGCTGGTGATGCTCTGCGTGAGCGGTGATCCGGGGGTGGTGGCGTCGACGTCCTGACCGCCGACGCTGAGGCGGCTGGCCACGATGAGCGGATGCTTCTCGGCCGGCTGGCTCCAGACTGACGGGCTGAAGCGGATGAAGCCGTCGAGTGTGCCGAGATAGATGCGGCCGTCCTGGTCGAGCAGCGACGAGCTGTAGTTGAAGATGTTGTCGTTGATGCCGTCGGAAGGCACGTGGCGGCGTGTCTCGCCCGTTGGGATGTGGTAGCTGATGATGCTGTTGTAGGTGCTCATCCAGAGCGTCTGACTGTGGTCCTCGACCATCTGGAACACCGTGTTGACGGCGGGCTGCAGGGGCAGGCTGACGGACTGCAGACGGTCCCGGGTGGCGTCGTAGCGATAGATGCCGCCGCCCTCGGTGGCCACCCAGACGCCTCCTTCGGCATCGAGGGTCATGTCGATGACACGGTCGCTGGCGATGTCGGGTTGCTGCCGGTGGGAGTAGTTGTGCCACTGTCCCTGACTCGTCTGCCGGAAGACGCCGTTGGTCTGCGTGGCCACCCAGAGGCGTCCCTGAGGGTCGGTCAGGATGTCGTCGATGAGCACGGCCGGCAGCTGCTCGTCGTAGTCGAACGTGTCGGTCTGGCGGTTGTATCGGCAGAGGCCGCGGATGGTGCCCAGCCAGAGGTCGCCCTGCGGCGAGCGGTGGATGCTGAAGACGGTGTTGTCGCGCAGACCGTGACCGTCGCCGACGGCATAGCTGCCGACGATGCGCCGCGTGTTGATGTCAATCACCTTCAGGCCGTAGCTGAACGTGCCCACCCAGAGGCGGTCGCCGTCGATGCAGAGGCCGTGGACATTGGGAAAATCGGAGCTCGCCGCGAGGAAGTCGAACGTGCGGGTCGAGGGGTTGAAGATGTTCAGACCACCGTCCTCGGTGCCGATCCACACCTGTCCGTGGGCATCCTGAACCATCTCGCGGACGTGCCGCCCATGCAGTGCTGAGCCCTGGCCGGCCTGCGACATGAAGCGCTCGAAGGCCGACAGCTGACGGGGCAGATAGGCCGCCCCGGCAAAGTAGCTGCCGAGCCACATGCCGCCGTCGCGGTCGCGACAGAGCGCATAGAGCGAGTTGTCGGCCAGCGAAAAGGGATTCGACGGCTCGTGGGCGAAGTGCGCCAGCTGTTGCGTGGGCATGTCATAGACGTAGAGTCCTTGCTCCGTGGCCGCCCATACCTGCTGCTCATTGATGGCGATATCGCGCACGAAGACGGGGTTGCCGCCCTCGGTGGTGACGATGGGCGTCACCGTGCCCTGAGCTATGTCGAGCGTGGAGAGGCCATGGCGGTCGGTGCCCACCATGAAGCGGTCGGGCTGATACTCCACGATGGCCGAGACGATGTCGCCCCGGAAGGGTTCGCGGCCCTGGCTGTCGAGCAGCGGGTGGAGTGAGCGCAGATGGTCGGTGGAATAGTAGAGACCGCCGCCGAAGAAGCCGATCCAGAGGCGTCCGCCGGCGTCAATGGTCAGTCCGGCGATGTTCGGATGGCCGCTGAGCGGATAGTTCACCAGCGTCTGGCGGTCGGCGTCGTAGCAGAAGAGCCCCTGCTCGTTGCTGGCGATATAGACAAGATGGCCGTCACCCCGGATGACGGTCACGTTGTTGGTCACGCCGAGGCCGTCGGTCGTGGTCAGCTGGAAAGGCTGGAAGGCGTCGGTGAGCGGCGCGTAGATGGCCACACCCTCATCGGTGCCCACCCACAGGTTGCCGTCGGGTGCCTCGTAGAGCGTGCTGATGAAGTCGCTGGGCAGCCCTGCCTGTCCGGCGTGGTGGCTATAGGCGTGCATGGCCGTCCCGTCGTAGCGGTTCAGTCCGGCCTTGGTGCCCATCCAGATGAATCCCGTCTGGTCCTGCAGCAGGGTGAAGACGGTGGTCTGCGAGAGGCCGTCCTTCACGCCGATGTGGCGGAACAGGTAGTTCTCCGTGGCTGCCGTGGCCGCCGAAGCGCACAGCAGGGTGGCCAGTACGTATAGCAAGCGTCGTATCTTTGCGGCTTTAGTTTTCATTTCAACCGCAAAGATACGACAAATTCCTTTCATCTCCAAATTTCCCGCGACTTATTTCTTGGCCGTCAGGAAGTCAGCCGTGCGGCGGGGACTGTAGAGCTCCCAGAGCGAGGCGACGGTCCAGCCGGGGGCGAAGATGTCATTATAAAAACCCTTGCCGTTGCGACCGTAGTCCCAGCAGGTGTGCTGCACGACCTCGGGGTTGAAGCCCGGCACGCCGATGCCGCAGAGGCGCTCGGGCGTGGGCAGCAGCTGGTTGAGCGACGAGAAGATGACGTCGTGGATCTGCTGCAGGCGCTGCTCGCCGGTCTCCTGTGCCAGCCACTCGACGATGTGGGGCAGCTCGAAGACGAAGACGTCGATGTGGTTGTTCTCCACCGAGACGTTGCTCCAGCCGCGGCTGTGGAAACCGAGGTCGCCGAGCATCTGTCCCTGGGCGAAGGGCACGTCCCAGAGGTAGTACCACGACAGGGCGAAGTTGGCAGCCTGGCGACAGAGGTCGACGTAGTGCTGGCGCTCCTGTCCACGGGTCATCATGGCCATGTAGTAGGTGGCGGTGACGGCGCTGATGGCAGCCTCCTTGTCCTCGCAGTTGGCGTCGAGCGTCGACGAGAAGTAGTCGCTCTTCGAGATGATGTTCTCCTCGAGATAGCCGACCGTGCGGCGGGCGGCCTCCAGATAGCGTTTGTCCTTGAAATACTTGTAGCCCATGACGAGCGTCGACGTGGCCGACGGCGTGGAGCCGCCCGAGGCATCGACGTCCGAGTTGTCGTCGCGGAACTTGCGGGCGTAGTGGCCGTCGGGCTTCAGCAGCTCCACCATGCGGTCGAGCAGGGTGCGCATCTTCTGCTCCCACTCCTTGTGCTTGCGGCCCTGCAGCCGCTCATAGCGCAGATAGTGGAGCACGGCATAGACGGCCTCCGACTGCTGGCGGATGCTGTGCACGCAGTCCTGATCGGCGGGAATGCCCTGTGCGATGTGCATGTCCTCCTTGAAGTAGCCGCGGGCGGTGAAGCCATGCTCGAGCCACGACTGGAAGATGTCCTGGCCCATGCGGACGAGCTCCTGGTCGGCGGTCTGCTCGCCATATTCAAGAGCGTTGAAGCCGTTGAGCAGCACGCGGCCGCAGAAGCCCAGCTGCACGTGGTCGACGGGCACGCAGTCGTCGCAGCGCAGGCCGTGACCAGAGTGGAACTTCAGGGCATACTTGTCGACATAACCCTTGCGGAAATAGTTGGCCAGCTGGGCCTTCATCTGCTCGGGCGAGTAGAGGGGCACGACGGGCTCCGGACGGAGCTGGTCCATGCAGTGCTGCCAGGTCTGGCTGACAAACTGGCCGTAGTCCTGGGCCCGGGTCGTGCGGATGATCCAGCTGAGGGTCAGCGTCTGACCCTTGTCCAGACGGGCGAAGGCCTTGATGGGGGGCGTCAGCGTCAGCTTGCGGATGTAGCGCTTGGGCGTCTCGATGTAGGGATAGCCGAAAGTGAGCGTGGCCATGCCCTGAGCGTTGTCGAAGCCCACATAGCCGATGGTCGACGGACCGCCGAGGATGACCTCGCCCTCCTGGTGGGTGGTCAGGGCGTCGCAGCCGGGCTGCTCGACCTGGCGCAGCACGCTGACCGTGCGGCCCGACGCGAGGTCAATGACGCCGGTGAGGGGCGACGACAGGCGGTCGTCGCGCACGTTCCAGCTCTCAGAGGTGTGGAACGAGGGGGCCTCGCGGGGCGAGCGCAGGTTCTTGTGATACCAGAAGCCAGGCAGGTAGAAGTCGGCCTCGGCGGTCTTGATGCCGGTGGGCAGTGCGATGCCGAGGTTGAAGTAGACGCGCTCGCGGGCGGTCAGCGTGACGGTGAGCAGTTGCTGTCCGTCGGCTAATCCCTTCACCTGCTGGTTCAGCATGACGGGCAGTCCCTGCTGTCCGGGGCTGACGGTCATGGTGGTGGCGTCGTTGCCGGGCTGCTTCAGGCTGAGCTGATAGTTGAGGTCGGCGGCGGTTGCTGTCGTGGCGGCGAGCATGACGAGGCTCATCGCGAGGGTTCGGAGGGTTTTCATTTTTTTTCTTCTTCTTTTATTTTTTGTTTTCTCTTTTTTTTGCTCGGTATTCCGGTATTCCGGGATTCCGGTATTCCGTCTCGGGATTCCGGGATTCCGGGATTCCGCCTCGGGATTTCGGGATTTCGGGATCCGGAGGGTGATTAGAAGGCGATGATCTCGCCTTCGAGGAGCTCGACGGTGTTCTTCTGGCAGACGGAACCGTTGTACTTGGAGTGGGTCCAGAGGAGCCAGATGGTGTTGGCGTCCTTCTGGAACAGGGCACTGTAGTAGGCACCTTCGCCGCGGGGCAGCGACGAGAAGGGAATGGTGCGGTAGGCGAAGTTGTGGCCGGTGTTGTCGCCGATGGTGACCTGCTCACGGTTGGTCTGCCATACGTCGCCGTTCTGTCCGAGATGACCCATGACGAGAATCTCGCCCGTCGTCAGTTGCATGCAGTAGGGGGCACAGCCGCCGCGGATGTTCTCGCAGACCCAGCGGCGCGAGTCGCTCACCTCGTCCCAGTCGGCCGAGTCCCACTCGCCGTCGAGGGGCCGCCAGAGAATCGACGGGTTCTTGTCGCTGTTGATGCTCTCGATGGTGCAGAGGATGCCCTTGTTGCCCTGCATGACCACCTGGACGGGCATGCCGTCGCGCTTGCCGGGGTTATAGCTGGCGCGGCGCTTGGCGGTCCATGTCTCGCCGTTGTCGGTGGAGCGGGCGCAGACAATCTCCTGGAACATGTTGGAGCGCTGATTGTCCCACCAGTAGGCTTCGCTCGAGACGAGCAGCTCCAGCTCGCCGCCGGGCAGCTGCACGATCTGGGGCTCCCAGCAGCGGCCGCGCAGAACGGTGATGGGGTCGCCCCAGGTCTGGCCGCCGTCCTTCGAGATCATGACGAAGACCTGGCAGTTCTGGTTGGTCTCGGGGTTGGCGTTCGACGACCATGTCATCAGGACCCAGCCGTTCTGCAGGCGGATCATGTCGGCATTGGTGAAGCGGTTCCATCCGTTGGAGAGCCATGTCTTGGTCTTGTCGAGAATCTTCTCGGGGGCCGACCATGTCTTGCCGTTGTCCGTGGAGCGCTGCAGATAGATGTTGAGCCAGTGGTCGGTCTGGCCGGTGGAGCCGTCGCCGCCGTGATAGGTCAGCAGGAGCGTGTCGGGCGAGACGCGCAGCAGCCGCGGATACTCAGCCTGGATGTTGTCGGGGTTGAGCTGGATCGAGGTGGACAGCGACTTCCAGCGCAGGCGGTGGCTGATGGGCTTCACCTCCTCGTCGACGGTGTAGGTGGAGTAGTCGGTCATGGTGCGCACGGTCTTCTCGATCACCTGCTCGTCGCCGTCGATGTCGGCCGTGACGCGCAGCTTATATTCCGTGCCGGGCTGCAGGCCGCTGGCCTCGACCGACTGATAGATGTGGGCCGAGGCGTCGACCGTCGTTATGTTGTAGTTTTTCATGTTGGCATCGTCGGTGCCCAGCTGGAAGGTCATGGCGGGGCGCGAGCCTGTGTAGCCCGAAATCTTGAAGCGGGCCTTGATGGTGTTTTTCGTGATGGTCCAGTCCTCGGAGTGCCACTCCAGCCCGTCGATGGTGGAGGTCAGCTTGCCGGGGCCATAGATGGTGGAGCCATCCTTAGTGCGAAGATAGAAGCGGATGCTGTATTGCTTATTGGGCAACAGACCGGGGCAGGTGGCCTCGAAGGTGGTGCCCTCGGGCAGCTGGGCGCCGAGGCTGCAGCGCTGCATGCTGGCATAGGTGCGGTTGACGCCGCTGAAGTTATAGCAGAAGCCATAGTCGGCCACGTCGGCTGCGGGCACGTTGAGGCCGCTGATCTCGAAGGTGGCCTCGTGGCTGAGCGCCTGAACCAGGTCGACCGAGAAGTTGACCACGCGCAGGATGTGGGTCTCGACGAAGGGCTCGCAGGCCTCGTCGCCGCTGACGACGACGCGCAGGTAGGCGTCGGCCGACGGCGTCAGCTCATATTCGCGGTCGGTGGCGCCGGCGATGTCCTTCCAGGTCTTGCCCTGGTCGGACGACTGCTGCCACTGGATGGTGCCGTAGTTCTGCGAGTGCCAGCCGAGGCGGAGCGTGGCGCGGAGGCCCGACTTGACGTAGTTGACGACCGTGGTCTGGGCCGTGGCATAGCTGACGAGTAGTAGTGACAGCAGGGCGATGGATAGTCTCTTCATAGCTTCAAAATCATTTGTTGACCGTAACTTTGCGGATGGCCTCGTGGCCGTCGCTATAGATGAAGCACACCACGTAGACGCCCGCTGCGAGCGAGCTTTCATAGTCGGTGGTGGCGCTGGTTTTCAGGATGAGGGTGCCCGCAGCGTTGAAGATGCGGACCTGGCGCAGCCCGTCGGTGGTGAGGCTGCTGACGGAAGCCGAAGCGGTGGCCGTGAAATGGACGCTGACCTGACAGTGGTGGCCGTCGCTGACCTGCAGGTAGTAGTCGCCGGGGCGGGTGATGCGGAGCGTCTTCGCGGTGCTCAGGGTCTCGCCGGCGGCGTTGGTCCAGAGGTAGGAGTAAGAGCCGTCGCCGCCGTCGACGCTGACGTCGCTGCCCAGGGTGATGCCCTCGAGGGGCACCTCGACGCTGACCGTCCCGGCCACGGCCTGCAGGGGTGGATACTGTTCGAACGTGACGTCGATGACCGTCTGTGCGCTGGCGACAGCCGCGAGGCAGAGCGTCAGCAGGAGTGTGAGGACTCTTTTCATTGTGTTGTTGTAATAATTGTTTACTGAATAGTGCAAAGGGCGGTGCTATGCTTCAAGTTTTGTACATCGGCACTGTACGGTTCGTACATTGGGAATGTACATTTTGTACATCGGCGCTGTACAAAACTTGGCGCACAGCACCGCCCTGTCGTGAATTGTCAGGAATGTTTACTTCACGATAACCTTTTTCACCGTGCCGTCAGTCATCTTCACGACGTTGACGCCCTTCTGGGCCGTGGCGACGCGCTTGCCGTCGAGGGTGTAGACGGCCTGCTCGGCTACGGTCTCAGTGATCGAGCTGATGCTGTTGAACTGGCCCGTACCGACGACGAGGTCCTGACCCTTTGCGAAGACGGAGCCGCGCTGGGCAGCGTTGACGGTCTGCACGCCCCACTCGAAGGTGCCGTCGGGCAGCGTCACGTTGACCTCAGTGTTCATGTAGGCATTGCCCTCGCGGAGCACCTTGCGCACGCCGTCCTTGTCGCCGCCGATGAACGAGGTCGAGGCGTTGTAGATGCGGCCGGTCGACTTCTCCTTCAGGTAGTACTCATAGGTGACGTTCTTCAGCGATGAGGCTGCGGGGGTCCAGGAGAGCTTCACCTGGTGGTCGTTGACCTGAGCCGTGGGAGCCGTCGGGGCATCGGGACGCGAAGCCACGCTCCAGGGGTTCTTGGTGAACACCATCGAGCGGCCAGTGGGGAAGGTCGTGCCGTCGAAGTAGGCGTTGTCGCCGTGGTAGCCCGTGAAGGTGTAGTTGAGGGCGCCCTCAACACCGTAGTCGAGGAAGAAGATGCCCTGCTCCGACGAGCCGGGGATGCGCTGATAGCTGATCAGGCCAGCGGCCGAGCCGGGCAGCAGCCAGCCAGCCTGGGTGGCATTGCCGCCGTCGAGCATGCCGGGGCACCAGCCGGGATAGAACAGGTCGTAGTAGCCGTCGGCATTATAGTCGATGGCGCGCACGCCGACGTTGTTCGAGCAGAGCGGACGGATGTCCTTGCCACGGGCGACGAAGGTCTGGTCGTCGGTGTACTGCACGTCGTTGCCCTCGGCGGTCTTGGTGATCTTGCCGCGGAGCAGCTGTCCGTAGTAGTCCCAGCCGTTGACGGCATCGTCGGGCGACTCGCCGGTGACGAAGATGTCGGCCACGCCGTCGGCATTGAAGTCGACCACGGCGAAGTTGCCGTTGCCGAACTGATGCGACAGACCGTCGGCCAGGCCGAGGTCGTAGAAGGCGACGACGTCCTCAGGATCGGTCTCGGCACCGAGGTTCATGAAGCAGACGAAGGTGCGGCGCACCATGTTGCCCTTCGACGTGTAGGCGCCGATGCCGCTCTCGTTGTCGATATTGCCCTGGAACATGAACTCGGGATAGCCGTCGTTGTTCAGGTCGAAAGCCTTCACGGTGCAGAGGGCCAGCTCGTAGTTCTCCTCGCCGTTGCCGATGAGGTCGGTGGCGCGGGTGGTGAAGGTGCCGTCGCCGTTGTTGATCAGCACGGCAGCATTGGCCAGACGATGGCTGTAGACATTGCTCCAGCCGATGGTGACGACGTCGACCAGACCGTCCTGGTTGAAGTCGGCCACGTCAGCAGCCTTCGGGAACCACTCCAGCTCGTTGCCCTCGACGTCCTTCACGGCGTAGCGGGCATCTTTGGTGAAGTTGCCCTGACCGTCGTTGAGATAGACGCCGGTGAAGTCGTAGGTCTCGCCGGCCAGGTAGAGGTCGACGTTGCCGTCGCCGTTGAAGTCGGCGGGGATGAGGTGGCCACGGATGCCGATGAGCATGTCGGGCGTGTTGAGGGCCTTCTTGTCGTAGGCCGAGCCGTTCCAGGTGAACATCCAGGCCTTGCGGTCGACCTCGTACTCATTGCCGTCAGCATCCATGAGGATGGTCTTGCCGGCAGCGTCCCACTGGGGCATACCTGACACGAAGAGTTCCTTCAGACCGTCGTTGTTGACGTCGATCTCAACGCCGCCTGCATAGTCGTTGGCGAGGGTCTCGTCGACGGAGCTGACGGTGATGGTCTGTGCGCTGGCGCCCAGCGTCAGGGCGGCAGCGGCGATTAGCGTAAACAGTTTTTTCATAATTGTTAAAATTTGGTTGTTAATAAAAGGAAGTTTTTTTTGTAGGTTTGGTAGGTTTTGGTAGGTTGGGTAGGTTTTGTAGGTTTGGTAGGTTTAGTAGGTTTTGTAGGCTCGGTAGGTTTTCCTACTAAACCTACTTAACCTACCAAACCTACAAAAACCTACCAAAAACCTACCGGAATTTATTCGAACCGTGGCGTCGTCCAGCCCTTCTGGGCCTTGGCGACCGACGTGGCCCAGCCGTCCTCACCCAGCTCTATCGGAGCGACGAGCAGGGGCTTACGGGCAAAGCCGCTCTTCATCTGGCCGTTGCCGGCTTCGATGGCATTGTAGGCCACGAAGAGGTGGGTCTGCTCCGAGTTCAGGAAGGCACGCATGGGATTCTCGGGATTCTGCATCTCCTGGCCACCCTCGATGAGCAGCTCGCCATGGCTGCCGCCAGCCACGTCCTGACCGCTCTTGTCGAGGAACGGACCGGTGATGGCTGCGCCGCGGGCGTAGCGGATCTCGGTGCCGTTGGTGCCCTGGACGGTGAACAGGAGGTAGACGTCGGTGGCCGAGCGGCGATAGACGGCCACGTCGGCGATGCCCTGTGCGGCAATCTTGGTGGCGGTGCCGTTGAGGCGCACGCTGGCAGCATTGGCATTCGTGCCCGTGATGGTCAGGCGCTGCATGTAGACGCCGTCGTCAGCCGTGTAGCATAGGTAGTAGTTGGTCGAAACGACGATGAAGAAGGGGTCGCGGATGGTCTGCGAACCGATGCTCTCAGCCGTGATGAGCTCGCCCTTGTCTGTGTAGGGGCCCTGGCCGCTCGTGGCAAAGGCATAGCCGATGGCCTTGGCGTCGTCGAAGGTGTAGAACATCCAGTAGTTGATGCGCAGCGTGCGGGCATAGTCGACGGAGAGCGAGCTGATGCGATCACCCTCAGCCCAGGCGGGACGGCCGTCGGCCGTGAAGCCGTCGTTGGCGCGCTGCCAGGTCATCAGGTTGTTCGACGTCAGCGTCGGGCAGATGCTCGTCAGGCCTGATGTCCACTGTGTCTCGGCCGAGATGGCCACGTACATGCTGGCACCCTTGACCACGGTGCCGGCCTCGAGCGACGGCTCCCAGACGGGGTTGCGGAAGCTGGTGTTCTCAGGGTTCAGGCTGCCCTGCCAGACGATGGAGTCGACGCCGTCGCCGTCCATGTCGGTGCAGCTGGAGAAGCCTGCGGGCATGAGTGCGCCCACGCAGGCAGCGGCTGCTATGAATTTTATGATATTCTTCATAATATCTAATATCTGTTATCTGTTATCTATTATCTCAAATCAATAGCCTGCGTTCTGAGTCAGGCCGGGCCAGAGGTTGATCTCGTGGTTGGGGATGATCCAGAGGTGGTTCTGACCGACGGTGTAGTTCAGGAAGTCGGGGTCGCGGTCGGCCAGCTCGTTCACCTTGGCCTGGTCGTGCAGGTCGCCCCAGCGGTCGAGGTCGAACCAGCGGGTGCACTCGCCGCAGAGCTCCACGAGGCGCTCGTGCTTGATCTGATTCAGCAGGGCGTCGTAGGTCTGGAAGGCCGATGCGTTGAGGTCGGCCATGTTGACGCGGCGGCGCACCTTATTAATATATTCGACGGCCTTGGCGCGGTCCTCGCCCAGCTCGTTGAGCACCTCGGCGTACATCAGATAGATGTCGGCCAGTCGCAGCACGCGCAGGTTGGCGCCGCTGGAGTAGTCCTCATTGGCGTTGTCGGTCTCCACGCTGGTGTACTTCTTCCAATAGCACTTGTGGGGGAAGTCCATGCCGACGAAGCCTTCTGACGAACACCACTCGGGCCATGTCTTGCCGTAGTAGTTGGCAGTGGCCGTCTGGGGCTCGGCGGGATCATAGTAGAACAGGGTGTGGAACTTGCGCATGTCGATGTTGCCGTCCTTGTCGCGCTCCTTCGAGAACTCGTCGAGCAGCCAGTCGCGCGACGAGCCGTCGTTCCAGGCGCCCTCACCCGAGCTGATGTAGATGCCAAGGAACTTGGGGCGCTGGTTGCCCACCTCCTTGCCGTTGATGAGACCGTCCTTGAAGTTCACCTCGAAGAGCGACTCGGCATTGTTCTCGTTGGCCTCGGTGAAGTTGTCCATCCAGTTGTCCATCAGGCGATAGATGCCCAGGGCCTCGATGTCCTCGATGTTCTTCTTCGCTGCCTGCCAGTAGGCCTTGGCCTCGGCGGCATCCTGGTTAGCCGTGTCCCACGGGCGGTGGCACTTCATGCCGGCCAGCTGCATGTTCATGCGGGCCATCATGCCGAGGGCACCACCCTTGGTGACGCGGCCCTTCTCCTGGGCTGGCCACGACGTGGGCAGCAGCTCGGAGGCGCGGGTGAAGTCCTCGAGGGCCTGCTTGTAGAGGTCCTCCTGCGTGCCGATGGGCCCGTTCTCGGTCGAACTGGTCTGCACGGGGCCTTTGCCGTAGATGCCGGCGATGGCCCAGAAAGCCACACCGCGGATGAAGTAGCCCTGGCCCAGAATCTGGTTGGCCTCCTCCTCGGTGAAGAGCTCGTAGCCGGTGGCATTCATGTTGTCGATTACCTGATTGACATAGTAGAGGCTGTTGTACATGGCCTGCCACGGCAGGTTCAGGCCCTCGTTGCTCTCGTAGTTGTAGGCCGAGATGACGAAGTTGGCGTCAGCCTGGAACTCGGCGTTGGGGCTCTCGCTCCAGCCCTCGTCGCCGCGCAGGATCATGAGTACCTGGAACCAGCGGCTGAAGTAGCCGGGACGGCGCCATGTGGAATAGGCGGCCGAAAGGCCCTGGTCGTACTGCTCAGTGGTTTTCCAGAAGGTGTCGGCCGTCTCCTGGAAGGGGTTGGTCAGCCCCAGCCAGTCGTCGCTGCACGCGGTGAGCAGTGAGCCTGTTGCGGCGATGCCGCAACCAACGAGGAGGCTGGCCATGATATGTTTGAAGGTTTTCTTATTCATAGTCTTATCGTGATTGCTTGATTTGTTACCTTATTAGAATGTCACTTGCAGTCCGAGGTTGAACTGGCGGGTCGAGGGATACTGGCCCCAGTCGACACCCTGATAGTAGACGTCGCCACAGATGATGTCGGGGTCGTAGCCCTTATAGCCGGTGATGGTCAGCAGGTTAGTGGCGCTGGCATAGACGCGCACCTTCTGCATGTAGGCCTTGCGGGTGAGGGCCTGCGGCAGGGTGTAGCCCAGCTGGATGTTCTTCAGGCGGAAGAACGAGCCGTTCTCCAGGAAGCGGTCGCTGGCCTTGTTGTTGTCGGTCGAGTTGGCATACATGCGGGGATACTCTGTCGAGGGCTGGTCCCAGGTCCAGGGCGCAACGTCGGCGGGGATGTTGTCCACGTTGAAGTTGAGCGTGTTCTTGCGCACCTCGTTCAGGATCTTGTTGCCGAAGCGGCCGGCCCAGAACATGTTGAAGTCGAAGTCGCGGAACTGCACGCTGGCGTTGAAGCCGAGCTCGAACTTGGGCATGGGGCTGCCGCACCAGTCGCGGTCGGTGTCGTCGATCTGGCCGTCGCCGTTGACGTCGATATACTTCACGTCGCCGGGCTGGGCGTTGGGCTGGATGACTTTCACCTGGCCGTCGATGTTGGTGGTGTATTCCATGATCTCGTCCATCGACTGGAAGATGCCGTCGGCGCGGAGCAGATAGAAGTCGGAGATGGAGCGGCCCACCTCAGTGCGGGTGTAGCCGTTCTGCACGTAGGCGTCGCCCATGCGGAGCACCTTGTTGCGCACGGTCGAGAGGTTGGCGCTGAGGCTGAAGCTCAGGTCCTTCGACACCTGGTTGCGGTAGCCCAGCATGAACTCAATACCGCGGTTGCGCATCTCGCCGTAGTTGGTCCAGAGGGTCGAGATGCCCGTGGCCCACGACTGCGGCACGTTGAGCAGCAGGTCGGTCGACTTGGCGTTGAACCACTCAAACGAACCGAACATGTGGCCGCCCAGCAGACTGAAGTCGACGCCGAGGTTGGTCGTCGTCTTCGTCTCCCAGCCCAGGTCGACGTTCACCTTCGAGGCCTGCGTGGCACCGTAGTGGATGTTCTCGTTGCCCGAGGGGCCGAAGACGGCGAAGTAGCCCTCATAGGGACCGCTGTGGTCGATGGTGGGGATGTAGCTGTAGTTGCCCAGCGACTGTATGTCGCCGACCTTACCCCACGAGGCGCGCACCTTCAGGTTGTCGACGACGTCCTTCACGGGTTCCCAGAACTTTTCTTCCGACACGCGCCAGCCGAGCGAGAACGAGGGGAAGTAGCCTCGACGGTGGCTGGGGCCGAACTTCGACGAACCGTCGCTGCGGAAGTTGAACTGTGCCAGATAGCGGCCCTCGTAGTTCCAGTCGACGCGGCCGATGTAGGACAGCTGGCGGCGGCGCTCTGGCTTGCCGGTCATGTTGTTCTGCTGGCCCACGAGGCTGATCTCGTAGAGGCCCTGCACCTGCTGGTTGTAGCCCTGAGCTTCGAGCCAGTGCCAGTTCACCTCCTCGGCCGTGTGGCCGATCATGGCTGTCAGGTTGTGGCCGCCGAAGGAGTTCTGATAGGTCAGCGTGTTGTCGACGATGACCGTGGCGCGCTGGTCGCGGTTGTCGGTCACGATGTCGTCGTAGCGCTGCTCTGCCGAGCCCATGCGTAGGGTGTAGGCATAATAGTCATACTTATGGCGGCCCCACCAGGCGTCGACGCCGACGTTGAACTTATAGGTCAGGTGCCAAGGCAGCGTCAGCTCGGCGAAGAAGTTGCCGATGATGCGGTCGTTCACGCCCACGTTGTGCTCACGGCGCTGATTGGCGACGGGGTTCGACGTGTAGGTGGGGAACTGTTGCGAACCGTAGCCGAAGCCCGGGTCGCCCTTGTGCTTGGCAGGCTCGTCGGGGTCCATGACGGGAATGACGCTGGGCATCGTGATGGCACCCATGAACGAGCCGGCGATGGTCTCCTGCGACTTCGTGTGCTGCATGGTGATGTTCTCGCCCAGCTTCAGGATGCCGTAGGTGGCGTCGGTGTTGATGCGGGCCGTGAAGCGCTGGTAGTTGGGGCTCTCGAAGACGCCCGTCTGCTTCATGTAGCCGGCGCCGATGGCCATGTTGACATTGTCGGAGCCCTGGCGGTACATCATGTTGTAGTCCTGCGTGAAGCCAGTCTGATAGGTGGCCTTCTGCCAGTCGGTGTTGGGGATGAGCTGTCCCTCGTGGTCCTTGGCCCAGTCGAAGGCGGGCCAGTCCGTATTGGCATTAAGGTACGCCTGTTCATTATAATACATGAAGTCGGCCGTCGACATCATGTCGAGCTTCTTGGGCATCTCGGCAACGCTCCACGTGCCGGTCACCTCGAACGAGGGCTCGCCCTTCTTGCCCTTCTTCGTCGTGATCAGGATGACGCCGTTGGCACCGCGCGCACCGTAGATGGCGGCGGCCGAGGCATCCTTCAGCACCTGCATCGACTCGATCTCGTTGGGGTTCAGGTGGTTCACGTCGTTCACAATCATGCCGTCGAGCACGTAGAGCGGACCGACGCTGTTGAACGAGCCCACGCCGCGGATCTGCACCTTGCTCATCGTGCCCGGCTCACTCGTCGTGTTCACCTGGATGCCCGGCACCTGGCCCTGCAGCATCTCGTAGATGTTGATGGCGGCTGTCTTCTTGGCCTCCTCCATGTCCACGACGGCCACGGCGCCAGTCAGGTCTGATTTCTTCTGCACACCGTAGCCGATGACCACGATGTCCTCCAGCGTGTTCACGTCCTGGCTCATCTTCACGTCGATCGTGCGGCGGCTGTTGACGCTGACCACGACGTTCTCATAGCCCACGTAGCTGAACTGCAGGCGTGCGTCGGCCTGCGCCTGCACGTCGTAGTGGCCGTCGAAATCGGTCACGGCCATGCCCTTGCCGTCGAGCGTCTTCACGGTGACGCCGATCAGGGGCTCACCGCTCTGCGCGTCAGTCACCGTGCCCTTCACGCTCTGGGCCGCCATGGCGACTGGCAGCGCAAGTAGCATCAGCAGCAACACGACGGACTTCAATGTTACTCTTTTTTGTTTCATCACTGCGTTTTTGTTGGTTAGTTTTAGGAATTGTTTATTCTTTGTTAGTAATTTCGGCTGCAAAGTTACGGCTTTTCCGCCATACCGACTACCACAATCGGGTCAAAGTGATAGAACAATCGGGTCAATTTTCGCGACAGGAAGTTCAAAAAACCGCGGTTTCATCGATGAAATGGTTGTTTTTTTACGTACTACCACCTCCGTACCATTGGCAGTATGAGGATGTAAAACATCCGAAACATGAGTTAATAATAATTAAAGATATGGATAATTATTTGTGAATTTGATGTGATGTGCGTAAATTTGCAAACAAATCGGCACAAAAACTAAAAGGTAATAATATTTATTCACAAATAATTAAACAGACATGACTAAAACTTCACGTAAGATGAGTCTGCTGCGTGTGGCATTGCTATGGGTATTCACCTTGGCAGGCCTCGGCGCATGGGCAGAAAATGAGTCGGTGACACACTCGTTCGCCGACGAAGCGATTTATGACGGCCTTACGCCACAACTCTTTTTTGCCGACCTTTCGGCTACGGACATTCCCACTGCGGCCACGAACATGGGTTTGTTCATCAAGTTCAACGAGGACATCCGTCTGGACTTTGTCTATGACCCCGCGAAGGTGACGGGCAATAACCGCCCGCGAACCACGGGCTACTACTATGCCGACACCCGCTGTCTGAACATCTATGGCAGCGCTACTGCGGCCAACCGTGTGCAGCTGAAATTCAGTTCGCCGACGGGAGCCAAGATCAAGAGTGTACGCATTGACGGACGCGTCAGCACGGCGGCCACCAGCTATGCCAGCTATGCGCCGGGCTCAGCCAATACGAACCTGCTGATTGACGGTGTAGCTGTTGACAACACTACTGCTACAGGCATCACTTGGGCTACCAAGAACGAGAACAACTACTTCATCTGGGAGGGCACGGCCGAGACCGTAGCCATCGAGAAGACGACCAGCGGCACGTGGTATCTGCTGTCGTTCACCGTGGAGTACGAGGCCGACCAGACTAAGGCCCGCGTGCCCGTCATCAGTGGCGACGACGCTCCCTTCCTCTTTGAGAAGACGGTGAGCATCAGCAGTGCTGACGCAGGCGCCACCTATTATTATACAACGGACGGCTCGGAGCCCACGACCGCCTCGACCAAGTACACTGCTCCGTTCATTATCAGCGAGACGACGACCGTGAAGGCCATCGCCACCGTGGCAGGCAAGACGAACAGCGCTGTGGCCTCGACCACGTTCGAGAAGATTCCACTGCGCGCCGGCATTGCTGACCTGAACACCAACGCCACAGCAGCCACCAAGGAGTATGTGCAGCTTACCGACGCCGTGGTGACGTGGGTGGACGGCACTAATGTCTACGTGCAGGACAACACGGGCGCTGCCCGCTCGGGCATTAAGCTGCTCAGCGGCTCGGGCAACATCACGCTCAACGAGGGCGACAAGGTCTCTGGCATCCTGCAAGGCTCCTATTCGCCCGGACGCTCTGAGATTTCCTCGTGGAGCTTCCTCGATGAGGAGGCCGTCACGGTGACTGCCAATGCTGAGATTGTGGCCGCTGAGGTGGGCTACGACGTGGTGGCTACCGAGTGTGCTCTGATTCCTACAAACACATATACTAACATGGATTATCTGAACCAGCGCGTGCACTTCGTGACCACGGCCGACCGAGTGGGTGCAGCCTACAAAGGCTTTGCCGGCCAGACGCTGGTCAATGCCTTGACCGATGGCAGCGTGGGTGTGCAGGTGGTGCTGCCCGCAGACGACCTGAACGTGGTGGTTGGCGGTGAGTACGGCTTCAGCGGCGTGCTCTATGAGTTCGTGGCGAACTCCGGCGGCACCAGGGCTTTCCGTACGCTCCATGTGGCTCAGGCCAGCGACATCACCTCAGCTGAGGGGCTCGCCCTCGGCACCCTGAAGCTCGACATCGCCGATGCTTACATCGTGGTGGGCGAGACTGCCCAGATTGGCGTCACGGAGACGAGCCACGAGGCTGCCATGAGCTATAAGTCGAACGACGAGAGCGTGGCCACGGTCTCAGCTACGGGCCTCATCACGGGCGTCGGCGCCGGCACGACCTACGTCACGGCCACTCTGGCCTCCGATGGCGTCATCGGCTCCGCCTCGCAGCGCGTGGCCGTCACCGTGGTGGCGCCGGTCTATCAGCTGCCCAACAGCGACTTCGCCGAGTGGGAACACTTAAACGTGACAGGCGGCTACTACTGGGAGCCGCTGGAGTTTGAGGGCGACGAGCCGCTCTCGTGGAACGGCTATGTAGGCTTGAGCAAGAGCGACAGCCAGATGGAGAAGAACGCCGACGGCAGCGTCCACCTGACGGCCGCCGTGGTGGAGAACAGCCACCAGCCCGGTCTGCTGACCAACGCCAACGACATCGAGGTGCCCCTGTCGGCTACCTACGCCCCCAACTGGAACAACGCCTACGTCTACGACGTACCTGCCACAGCCTCGCAGTTCACGGGTCTGCCCGACGCCATCAAGGTGGTGGTGAAGGGTTCGCTGACGGCCGACAATGCCAGCGTGAAGGCCGTCCTCTTTACGCGCGGATTCAAGGCCCTGCCCGACAACCTCGATGCTGACGACAAGGCCGCTCTTGGCACCGAGGGCACCACCATCGCCACGGCCGAGAAGAACGACATCGCCAGCTCGGACGACTGGCAGGAGATCACCATCCCCCTGAACTACCAGGTCACCGACGGCACCCGCCCGGCCTACGCCATCGTGAGCATCACCACCAACAATACGCCCGCCACCGGCACCGCCAGCAGCTACGAAGAGGACTATCTCGACGTGCAGAGCGTCAGCTTCGTCTATGACACCTCGCTGGAGGCAACCTACGACGGTGTGCCTGTCGAGTTTGAGCTCGACGACACCTATGCAGCCTGGGGAATTAATCTCTATGCGGCCACTATCCCGGGTGAATATGACGAGAGCAAGCTGACGCTGAAGAGCGGCCTTGCCTCGGTCATCAACACCTCTTATTATGGCAATTCGCTGACAATTGAAATTGCCGGCGACGACTATGACTATTATACCGGCGAAGGTTCGTCGAGCATGTATGTCATCCAGTTTGAAAGTGGTACCAACGACTATATCGCCACCATCGGTGAGCTGACCCTCGGCGACACGAACGTGGCAACCTTCGTGGCCAAAAAGAACGTGGACTTCTGGTATGCCAATTATCTTAGCGGCTTGCAGGCTTACATCGTGACTGAGGCCAACGCCAGCAGCGTCACGCTCACCTCGGTGCCGATGGCCTTTGCCGGTGAAGCCGTCATACTGACTGGTGCGACCGGCGACTACGAGCTGGATCCGCTCTACGACGATGACATCGACTTCTATTATTCTGACGAGGATCACGCCGGCAACCTGCTCCAGGTGAGCGACGGCGCGAACGCCGTGGGCGACGGCATCTATGCCCTGGGCGCCCTGAACGGCGAGACGGAGGCCGCCTTCCATCAGTACACGGGCACGACGTCGCTCTCAGAGGGCCGCGTGTTCCTGCAGATTCTCGGCGCCACGTCCCGCAAGCTGAGCATCAGCCTCGGCGACGACACCCCGACCGGCATTTCTCATATTGAAAATGGAAAATTGAACATTGAGAATAAGGTCTACGACCTGCAGGGCCGCGCCATGAGAAATGGCCAACGGTCAATGTTCAATGTTCAATCTTCAATCCAGAGAAAGGGCATCTACGTGGTGAAGGTGAACGGCCAGAGCCGCAAGATGATCATCAAGTAAACATAAGAACCAAAAAGACTTAGCACAATGAACAAGACGAAATACGACTCCCCGCAGACGTGGGAGATAAGCCTGAAGACGGACCGCCTGATGCAGACGATCTCCGTTTCCAGCAAGAGCTTTGAAAATGAGGAAGACTTCACCTTCGCCAGCCGCCGCAATCAGCGGAGCGTCTGGGACGACGACGAGGAACAGGACGACGAGGACTGAGGCTATCTGATCACCGATTTCGACACTGGTTGCAGAAGCTGCGGTTCTTTACAGGCAAATAAACGTCACTTTGATTACAAAATGGTGCTTTTCGAAGGTAATATACCCCTATATTACTTTCGAGAAGCACCGTTTCTTGACTTTCGAAGAACCATCTCACCGATAGGGAAGGACCGATAATTTTCAACCGGTTATTCAGACTGATCCATTATTATCTACCACGGATTAAACGGATTAAACGGATTAAACGGATTATTTTACAATCCGCGCAATCCGTTTAATCCATAAATGGAAAAATCCGTTAAATCCGTGGTTTATTTTAATCTACTAAGCGCAATCCGTTAAATCCGTGGTTTATTTTAATCTACTAAGCGCAATCCGTTAAATCCGTTAAATCCGTGGTTTTTTAATCTACTGAGCGCAATCCGTTAAATCCGTTAAATCCGTGGTTTATTTTACTCTACTAAGCGCAATCCGTTAAATCCGTGGTTTTTTCTTAATCTACGTAGCGCTGGCAGCTGTTCAGCAGGTCGGCCTTGCCGTCGGCGATGAGCTTGAGGATGAGCTCGCCGAAGAGCGTGTTCTGCCAGGCAAACCAGGGACGCGTGTAGTCGCGGGCGTCGTCCTTGTTGAACGACTCGTGGATGAAGCCCGTGCCGGCGTCGGTCGACATGAGCATCTCTATGCAGTGGCGGATCTCCTGGTCGTCCTGCGACGTGAAAGCCAGCATCATGATCGACATCGGCCAGGGCATGTCGTAGCCCACGTGGGGGCCGCCGATGCCCTCGCCCGCACGGCCGCGGAAGAACGACGGGTTGTCCTCGCTCCAGACGAAGCGGCGCGTGTTCTGATAGACGGGGTCGCTGAGGCTGACGTCGCCCAGATAGCCCATGCCGAGGAGCGACGGCACGTTGGCGTCGTCCATGAGCAGCTGCGAGCCGAAGCCGTCGACCTCGAAGGCATAAATCTTGCCGTACTTCGGATGGTTGACGACGGCATACTGCCGCAGGGCCTGCTCCACCTCGTCGGCCAGCGCCGTGCACTGCTGGGCGCGGTCGGCATCGTGGTTGACCGTGGAGAGGATCTCGGCGGCCTTGCGCAATGACGTGACAGCCATGAAGTTAGAGGGCACGAGGAAGGGGAAGACGGTGGCGTCGTCCGACGGGCGGAACACCGAGGCGATGAGGCCCACGGGGTTCAGGGGATGGCCCAGACCGCCCCAGCCGACGGTGTCGAACTGGCGGTCGGTGGTGCGGCGGAACGTGTAGGGCCCGCGGTCGCCGTCCTTGCGCTGCTGCTCGCGGAAGGTCTTCAGGATATTGTCGACGGCCTGCAGCCACACCTCGCCGAAGACGGTGGTGTCGCCCGTCTCCTGCCAGTAGGCGTAGGCCAGGCGCACGGGGTAGCACTCCGAGTCGATCTCATACTTGCGCTCGTGCAGGCCGGGCTTCATCTGCGTGTGGTCGCTCTGCCATTCGCCCGTCTGCTCCGGCGAGTCGTAGAAGGCATTGGCATAGGGGTCCAGGTTGATCGACTTCAGCTGGCGCAGGATGACGCCGCGGATGAGCCGGGCCAGCGCCGGGTCGTCGTTGCAGAACTGCACGTAGGGCCACACCTGGGCGCCCGAGTCGCGCAGCCACATGGCAGCGATGTCGCCCGTGTAGACGAACGTGTCGTCGTCGCCGTCAGCCAGCTGGCGGTAGTGCACGGTCGTTTCCAGCGTATTGGGGAAGCAGTTCTCGAACATCCAGGCCAGGTAGGGGTTGTCCTTCAGCACGGCCTTCACCTCCTCGATCTTCCGGTCGATGACCTCCGAGCGAAACAGCCGCTCCTCCACCGGCGGGCGCTTGGACGTGCCGACGTGGATGGTCGTGTCGGCCGTCATCTGGATGTACTCGGCGCCGAAGGCCTTCTGCGGCTCCTCGGTCGTCTGTTCGGTCGTCTTTGTCGTGCAGGCCGAGAGTGCGGCCAGCGCGGCGATGAGCATCATTTTCTTCATCTTTCTTTTTTGTGTATGGTTAATCTCTGGCAAAGTTACTGCTTTTCCGTGAGATGACAAAATAAAAACGGCGAATAACGGCCTGAATGCGACAAAAATGGCAAAAGTCTGCGGAAATAGTTGTAACTTTGCAGCAAGATAGTCAAAATCCGATCATGATGGAAAACAACGAAAGGACAGGACAGTGGCAATGGCAGCAGAGCGGCGAGGCATGGCGGGGCGTCGGCATCTTTCACGCCACGCTGACTGTCACCTCGCGCGAGCCCATGCTGGGGCGCCTCGTCGTGCCGGCCGACGACCCGGCGCAGGCCCGCGTGGAGCGCAGCGAGCTGGGGCAGGCCCTGCTCGACTGCCAGCGGTCGCTGTCCGTCGTCCACCCCGAGATCCAGGTTCTGCAGTACTGCCTCATGCCCGACCACCTGCATAGCATCTGGTACGTCCGACGGCCCATGGAGCAGAGCATCCGCCAGGTGGCGCAGGGC
>JAFTGI010000028.1 GCA_017458195.1 Prevotella sp. | reverse complement strand
GAGGACGCCCGCGCTCCTATGGCAAACAGCATTGAAAGAAGCCATGACGACAAACCGACCACTGATGACGACGGCACTCGCGGCCCTGATGCTCATGCTCGCCCTGAACGGGGCGCGGGGGCAGCGCTATTTCCGCTCGTTCAACAAGACGCAGGGGCTCATCGACAACACGGTCTACACCATCTGTCAGGACCGACGGGGCTTCCTCTGGATGGGCACACCCGCCGGGCTATGCCGCTTCGACGGCGTCAGCTTCGAGAAGGTCGACACGCAGGCCGACAGCCTCACGTCGCTCTCGGCCAAGATCGTGCGCCACCTGCTGGCCGACGACGGCGGCATCTGGATGGCCACCGACGACGGCATCGCCCGCTACGACTTCAGCGACGAGTGCATCCACCGCTATTCGCACGACGACTCTGGCGTCAGCGCCCCGACGGGCTATCGCTTCAATAGGCTGATGCAGGGTCGCCGCCATCTCTTTGCCGTCGACAACTATGGTCATGTCTATCGCTACGACGGTCACGCCCACTTCAGTCTCATCAACCAGCACGGGGCGCAGTACGATGCGCTGACCAACGGTCCCGACTCGCTGCTCATTGCCGCCGGCCCCGAGGGGTTCTACCTGCTCAGGGCCGACGGCGAGGGTGTGGTGGCCAAGGTCAGCATGAGCGCACCTCACACGTCGCTGGTCAACGTGCACTATAATGCCGCACGTCGCACGGCCTACGTGGGCTATGGCATCGGCTATGCGAGCCGCGCCTTCAGCATCGAGGGACTGACGATCAGACCCGTCGGCGAGGCGGTGCCGCCGGCCCTGATGAGCACCGCCGACTACGCCGGGGGCGTCGTCTTCGCCACCGACGGCGGCGGACTGACCTTTGTCAGCGGCAGCCAGCAGCCCGTCAGTCTGACGCCCCGCAACAGCAACATCAGCGGCGACGCCGTCTACAGCCTGTTCGTCGACCGCGACGACAACCTCTGGGTGGGCACCTACCGCGCGGGCCTCAACCTCTACAGCGAGCGGCAGCGCATGTTCAGCGTCATGAACCGCGACAACCGCCAGCTGAGCTACGACATCGTGACGGCCGTCGTCAGCCGGCCCGAGGCGCTCTACATCGGCCTCGACGGCGGCGGACTGGAGATTCATCCCACTGACGGCGGCCCCGTGCGCATCCTGACCGCTGCCAACAGTGCCCTGCCGGGCGACAACATCGTCTCGATGGTCGACGACGGCGAGCGGCTGTGGCTGGCCGTCTATACCAAGGGGCTGGTCTGCTATTCGCCGCGCGACGGCCGGCTGACCACCGTCAGCATGCCGCCCGGCGACGACGACGCCAACAACGTCTGGACGCTCTGCGACGACCGCCGGGGCAATATCTGGGTGGGCGGGCCTAACGTGTTCGTCGTCAGGAAGGACGACCTGCACGTGACGCGGCTCGACTCGCTTGGCCGTGCCGACTGCCTGGCACTGGCGCTGGACGACGGACGCATGTGGGTGGGATGTCGCTACCAGGGCATCTATCAGGTCGACCTCGCCTCGCTGACCGTCGCAGCCCATCACACCGCCGGCCAGGGCTACCTGAGCCTGCCGGCCGACGACATCGCCCTGCTCCACACCGACAGCGAGGGCGACCTGTGGTTCTGCCTCGTGCAGGGCGGTCTCTACCGCCGGGACCACGCGTCGGGACAGCTGCACCGCATTGACCGCGAAGACGGTCTGAACGAGGAGCACGTCACGTCGATGCGCGAGGACGCCGACGGCAACCTGCTCGTCGGGACGGTCAACGGGCTCTACCGCTATGCCCGCGCCACGCGCACCTTCGTTCATATCGACATCGACGGCGTCGCGCCTGAGTTCACGTATAACAGCAACGCCGCCGGCCCCGACGGGCGTCTCTACTTCGGCACGACGCAGGGGCTGGTCAACTTCATGCCCGGCCAGATCAGCGTGTCGCACCTCAGCAATGACATCTATTTCACGTCTATTGAACTCATGGGCAACCAGCCCGAACAGCGCTCGCTGTTTACGTGCAGCGAGGGCAAGGTGCGGCTGACCCACCGCCAGAACTTCTTCACCGTCCACTATGCCGTGGCCGAGCTCTCGGCGCCCGATCATGTGCAGTTCAGCTGTCAGCTCGAGGGGCTGGAGCACACCTGGCGCCCGATGGGACAGACGCGCCAGGTGAGCTACACCAGCGTGCCGCCGGGCAGCTACCGTCTGCTCGTGCGCTGCACCGGCGCCGACGGACAATGGGGGCAGCCGGCCGTGCTGAGCATCACCGTGGCGCCTGCGTGGTACGCCACGTGGTGGGCCCGCCTGCTGTGGGGCGTGCTCATCTGTGCCGCCGTGGTGGGCGCCGTCTGGTTCTACCGGCGCGAGCTGGGCATCAAGCACCAGATGGAACTGGCCGAGATGGAGAAGACCACGGAGCGCAAGCTCAGTGAACAGAAGATGAACTTCTACACGCTGATGACGCACGAGCTGCGCACGCCCGTATTCCTTATTATGACTCAGCTGGAACAGCTCCTCAGCGAGGGCAAGCTCGTCGTCCAGGCGCCGCGCACGTATATCAGCGACATCCACCGGCATGCCATCCGCCTGAACAACCTTGTCAGTCGGGTCATCGACTTCAGGCGCGTCGGGGCCGCACAGCTGCAACTGGAGCTGCGACGGGCCGACGTGGCGGCCTTCTGCGCCCAGATGACGGAGTCCTACGTCGACATGTTCCGCCTGAAGGACATCGACTATAGGCTGCAGACGTCGGCACCAGAGCTGTGGCTCGACTTCGACCCGCTGAAGCTCGACCTCATCCTGTCGAACCTGCTGTCGAATGCCTTTAAGTACACGCAGCCGCAGGGGCGGGTCAGCCTGAGCGTCAGCGATGCGCCCGACCGCATCACCTTCGCCGTCAGCGACACGGGCATCGGCATCGACCCGCGCGTCAGGGAACACATCTTCGACCAGTATTTCCGCTCGGAGCGTGGCAAGCGGCAGAGCCAGGGCGACGGTCTGGGCCTGGCCTACGTCAAGCAGCTCGTCGAACTGCACGGAGGCCACATCAGCGTGGAAAGCGAGATGGGACGCGGCTCGGTCTTCACCTTCTTTATTCCCAAGCAGCTGTCGACCACCACCCCACCCCAGCCTGAACATGACGCCACGGTCGTCACGCCGACACCGCCGGCCAACCCGGCCGCGCTGCACTCGCTGCTCATTGCCGACGACGACCCGGCCGTGGTGAGCCTCCTGGAGCGCAACCTGAGCTCCGACTTCCTCATCCTCAAGGCGGCTGACGGCGAGGAGGCGCTCAGCATCATCACCGAGCGCCAGCCCGACATCGTGCTCCTCGACCTGCAGATGCCGCGCATGGACGGTCAGCTGCTGCTCGTCCGGCTGAACACCGACAAAGGACTGAAGCGCCCGAAGACCATCGTGCTGACCGCCCGCACGGCCGAGGACGACATCATGGAGGCGCTCGACGCTGGGGCCGACGCCTATCTGACCAAGCCCGTGTCGCTAAGGGTGCTGCGCCTGCACATCGACCGATTGCTCAACACGTCGCCCAAGCAGCCCATGGCTCCCGCACCGGCCGACGAGACGCACAAGCCCTACAACAAGGAAGAACAACAGCTGTTGACGCGGCTCCGTCAGGTCATCGACCAGCACATGGCCGACCCGGACTTCAGCATCGAACTCCTGGCCACGAGCATGAACATGAGCCATTCGGCCCTCTACAAGCGTCTGAAGACCATGACGGGCATGTCGCTCGTCGAGTTCATCAACGACTACAAGATTTTCAAGGCTGTCCAGCTGTTCCAGCAGGGCGAGACCAGCGTCGAGCAAGTCAGCGAACGATGCGGTTTCGGCGACCCAAAGAACTTCCGTTCGATGTTCAAGCGCAAGATGCACATGACCCCCAAGCAATACATCCAGTCATTATAAAAAAGCGGAATTCGAAATCCCGAAAAAACAACGGAATCCCGGAATACCGGAATCCCGGAATACCGGTATAACGAAAAAAAAGAAAAAAAAATGCCCCCAGAAGAACAACAGAAACAGGATGAGCGCTTCATGCGCACCGCCCTCGACGAGGCCCACAAGGCACTGGCCAAAGGCGAGGTGCCCATCGGGGCCGTCATCGTCTGCCAGGGCCGCATCATCGCCCGCGCCCACAACCTGACCGAGACGCTCCACGACGTCACCGCCCACGCCGAGATGCAGGCCATCACCATGGCCGCCAACGAGCTGGGCGGCAAATACCTGCCCCAGTGCACGCTCTACGTCACCGTGGAGCCCTGCCCCATGTGCGCCGGTGCCCTCGGCTGGGCACAGGTGACGCGCATCGTCTACGGCTGCCGCGACGAGAAGCGCGGCTACCTGACCTATGCCCCCCATGTCCTTCACCCCAAAGCCAACACAACAGGCGGCATCCTCGAAGAAGAATGCCGACAGATGATGCAGGATTTTTTCAGGAGCCGACGCTGAATGACGCCCCTACGAAATAACATTTTTTAGTGCGAATTTGACGCTTTTTACGGATAAAAACGCATCTTTTATCACTTTTTTTCGGCAAAATTGTAACTTTTTGGTGAAAAAGTTTGGACGTTTAAAAAAAAATTACCTACTTTTGCATTCTGTAACAAAACAATACACGTAGGGATTTGAATACCTCTGTCACGGAGGAACGCAGTCTTTTGAGAGTGATTGAAAGATGGTTTTGCAGGATAAAAGCATTTCATCACTATAAAAATTAACAAAAAACGAGAGAGATTTATGGAAAAAAGACTAACAATGCTTTTGATGGGGCTCTTCCTCATGGTAGGGGGAGCATTAGCCCAAACTAAAGTGAGTGGTACCGTAGTGTCTCAGGAGGACGGCGACCCAATCATTGGAGCGTCGGTTCTCGTTGTGGGAACTAACGTCGGTACGGTGACTAACGGCCAGGGAAAGTTTACGCTGACCCTGCCGCAGGGCAGGACACAGATCCGCGTCACCTACGTAGGCATGCAGACGCAGGCCGTAAACGCCCATGACGGCATGGTGGTGCGCCTGGGCCTCGACGCCAACTCGCTTGACGAGGTGGTGGTCACGGCCATGGGTATCAAGCGCCAGACGAAGGCGCTGGGTTTCTCGGCCACGGCTGTCGACGGCGACAAGATCAGCGAGGCCCGCACGTCGGACGTGATGTCGTCGCTGGCTGGTAAGGTGGCTGGTGTGCAGATTAGCACGGGTGCCGCTGACCCGGGTGCTTCAAACTCGGTCATCATCCGTGGCTTCAGCTCCCTGACGGGCAGCAACCAGCCTCTGTATGTGGTCGACGGTGTACCCCTTCTGAACAATGCTTCGTACAGCACAAGCCTGAACTCTACCTACGACTTCGGTAATGGTGCCAACGCCATCAACCCCGACGATGTAGAGAGCATGACCATTCTGAAGGGTGCCGCTGCTACGGCCCTCTATGGTTCACGTGCCGCCAACGGTGTGATTGTCATCACCACCAAGAGCGGTAAGGAGCAGGAAAACAAGGCCATCGGCATTGAGTACAACGGCGGTTTGCAGTGGGAGCAGGTGATGCGCCTGCCGCAGATGCAGAACGAGTGGGGCCAGGGCTGGTATGGCGACAAGACCGACATTGAGAACGGTTCCTGGGGTCCTAAGTTTGACGGTTCAACGCTGCGCTATGGCTGGGAGTACAATGGTTCGCAGCAAATCAAGACCTACAAGCCCATCGAGAATAACATCAAGGACTTCTTCGACTCTGGCTTCCGCTATTCGAACGGTCTGTCGTTCAACGGCGCCACTGACAAGTCGAGCTACTTCGTATCGTTCTCACAGATCAGCGACGACGGTATCATTCCCACGTCGAAGGACAGCTACGACAAGTACACCTTCTCGGCCCGCGGTAGCCACAAGACGGGCGCCGTGACCTTCAGCACGTCAATGAACTATGCTTACCAGAAGAACAGCTACGTGAGCGCTGGTCAGACGGAGAACTCCATGTACAATGCCATCATGCAGACGCCGCGTGACATCTCTATCGTTGAGTGCCGTGACATTAACTACATCTTTAATTCTCCGGGTTACTATTATACGCCTTATGGCATTATGAACCCCTACCAGATTCTGGCCGACTATGAGAACAGCTACGAGAGCGAGCGACTCTATGGCAAGTTCCAGGTGGACTATGACTTCTTGACGCACTTCAAGCTGACTTATCGTTTGGGGCTTGACACTTCGACGGGACACCGCAACACGGGTATTCCCAACTATGCCGCCATGTACAAGAACACGCCTAACTACGACGACCTGCTCAGCGGCATGACCGGCAGTACATCGCAGCAGACCACCCGCCGCCGTCAGTTGGAGAACGACTTGATGCTGAACTACACGCAGCAGTTTGGAAAGCTCGATGTCAACGGCATCCTCGGTCTGAACGGCCGTGAGTACCGCTACTCCTACCTGTATGGTTCGGTGTCGAACCTTACCATTCCCACATTCTTCAATCTGTCGAATTCAAGCGACATTCCCACGGTGGAGTCATACAAGTCAAAGCTGCGCACCCTGGGTGCCTACGCACAGGCTGAACTCGGCTGGGACAACATGCTCTACCTGACCCTGACCGCCCGTAACGACTGGTCGTCGACACTGCCCAAGGACAACCGCAGCTATTTCTATCCCGGTGCAACGGTGAGCTGGATTTTCAGCGAGATGCTGCCCCAGAACCTGAAGGACATCATCTCCTTCGGTAAGGTGCGTGCTGCATACGGTAAGACCGGTAACGACGCTTCAGTCTACATGACCAATTCGGTCTATGCTCAGGCAGGCGCCGCATCTTCCGGTTTCGGTAATGGCAGTAACTTCCCCTTCTCAAAGGTTGGTCTGAACGCCTATACGGCCGGCAACGTCCTGGGCAGCTCGACCCTCAGCCCTGAGATGACCACCGAGACTGAGATAGGTCTGAACATGGCCTTCCTGAAGAACCGCCTGTCGTTTGACGTGACCTATTATAATCGTAACACCGACAAGCAGATCACAGTGCTCAGCATGGATGCCGCCTCTGGCTATACTTCACAGAACATCAACATGGGTAAGGTGCGCAACCGCGGTATCGAGCTGTTAGTCAGCGTGACACCTGTCAAGGTGAAGGACTTCAAGTGGGATCTGTCGTGGAACTACACCAAGAACTTCAATAAGGTCATCGACCTGCCCGATGAACTGGGCAACGAGGCCAACATCTTCAGCCTTTCGGGCGGCGTGGGCCTCTATGCCATCGAGGGCAAGGAGCTTGGTATCTGGCGCGCACACGTGGCCAAGACCAATGAAGCCGGTCAGTATGTGGTAGACGCACAGGGTCTGCCTCAGAACAGTGACGATGTGGTGGAAATGGGTACGATGAACTACAAGTACCAGATGGGCTTCAACACCACCTTTACCTACAAGAGCCTGTCGCTGTCGGCCGACCTCGACGTGCGTCATGGTGGTCTGATGTTCTCGCGTACCAAGAGTATTGAGTATTTCACTGGTAACGCCATTCAGACGGCTTATAACGACCGTAACCCCTTTGTGGTGCCCAACTCGGTCATCGACAATGGCGACGGAACCTATTCTGAGAACAACATTTCTCTCTCGGAAACCAATCTCTACAATTTCTGGAACAACGGTGGTTTCGAGATGGAATCCTACAACCTCATCGACAAGAGCTACATGAAGCTGCGCCAGGTGGTGCTCAGCTGGGACTTGCCAGTTAAATGGTTCAAGGGCTCGTTCGTCCAGGGCATGCGTCTGTCGTTCTTCGGCAACAACCTGTTTGTCTGGACACCAGCCAGCAATACCTACGTCGATCCTGAGACAACTTCGTTTGGTAACGACCTGACGGCTAACTTCGGTGAATACTCAGCCAACCCCAGCTCGCGCAAGTTCGGTTTCAACATCAACGTGAAATTCTAATTTAAACGGAAAGGAGACATAAGTTATGAAAAAGATATTTCTTATTGCTACAGCAGGGTTGATGCTCGCCAACTGCGACATGGACATCAACGACAACCCTAACTATCCCTCTGGCTCCGACATTACCCCGTCGCTGCAGTTCCCTGCAGCCATCAATGCCGTGGCCACTGCCTACGGTGACGCTCTGTTCAACGATGCAGGATTCTTCGTGCAGTACTTTGACCAGCGCCCCGAGGCCAACCAGTACAACACTTTGGCAGAACTGGATATCGACGAGACCACAGACCTTTTCAACCGCTCCTACCGCCTGTTCTATGCAGGTGCCTTGCAGGACTTGCAGGAAGTGGCCCAAAAGACCGACAACACCGCCGACCTGTTTGTCAATCAGGTCATGCGCACCCAGACCTTCCAGATACTGGTGGACTGCACCGACAAGACTCCTTATTCTGAGGCTTTGCAGGGAAGCAGCAACTCAACTCCGAAGTACGATGATGGTCAGGTTGTCTACGAGGGCGTGCTGAAAGAACTCGATGATGCTGAGGAAGCCATCAAGAGCACCGACATCATCACGATGACCGACCCCATTCTGAAGAGCGACCTTGCACAGTGGAAAGGCTATGCCAACGCCCTGCGTCTGCGTATGTACCTTCGTTTCATCGATGCCAACATCAATGCCTCGGAGTACACGACAAAAGTCAAGAACCTGATTGCTGCCAACGAGTTCTTCACCGGCGACGTGGCTTGGGATGTCTATAGCGACCAGGAAGGACAGTGGAGTCCTTGGTTCGACACACAGTTTGCACTGGCCAACAACCATTGCCCCACCTATCCTCTTGTGGAATACTACAAGGCCATGAACGACCCGCGCATCAGCTACGTCATCGTACCGCGTACCAGCGACAACACCTATGTTGGTCTCTATCCCGGCTCTAAGCAGGAGAACAACTTCTGGGGCGGCTCGGCTCCTAAGAATGCCGACGTGAGCACCATCAGCTACGACAAGTCACATGACGCCAAGATCTGCTTTTTCACCCAGAGCGAGTTGCAGTTCCTCATTGCTGAGGCTCAGTTGCGTTTCAATAGCAACGATGCCGCTGCCAAGACTGCTTATGAGGCTGCCGTCACAGAGGATTTCAGCTTCCGTGGCATGGCTGACAAAGTTGCTGACTTCTTGGCTGCCGATGGTGCATGGACAGGCGCTAATGCCGACAAGCTGAATCTCATCTATATGCAGAAGTGGGTTGCTCTCTTCATGCGTGACCACGTGGAGGCTTGGAGCGAGCAGCGTCGCACCGATGTGCCGAAGATTTCGGCCCAGACGGCTGCACAGGTGAAAGCCAATCCTACTGCTTACACACCGGGTGAGTTGCTTATCCCCGTGCGCAACCTGAAGGGTAATGGTGGCCTTTGCCTGAGCTTCCCCTATTCAAGCGACTCTCGCCGTTACAATTCCAGCACGCCCGCTGCACGCTACATCACCGACCGCGTGTTCTGGGACGTGAAATAATACGGCGAAAAGTAAAAAGGTGAAAAGTAATAAAGTAAAAATGTAATAAGTAAAGCAATATGAAAAAAATATTTCTATATAGCCTTGCACTCGGCATGATGACGCTGGGACTCATCTCGTGCAACGATGACGAGGATCAGCTCACCGACACCCGGGTGACGTACTTTGCAAACTTAGAGCTGTTGGGAGATAAGTACATTGAAATCAATGCCGGCGATCCTTATACCGAGCCCGGATTTACAGCAACGGAGAACGGTGAGGACATCTCTGACAAGGTGGTGATAACAGGTCAGGTCGACCCCAATGTGGGTGGTATCTACAATCCCACGTATACAGTGTCAAACGTTGACGGTTTTTCTGTCACTGACAGCCGCACCGTCATGGTGTTCGACAAGAACAGCCTGGTCAGTGCTTATTTTGGCGAGAGCGAATATGGCACACGCCACTATTACGGCGCTCCAATCTCGATCAGCAGTCTGGGTGGCAACCGCTATCTCATCAACGACATCCTGGGAGGCTTCTATGCCTACGGACGCTATCCGCAGTATCTCGGCACGTTCGACTTCCTGCTCGAGGCCGTCATTCAGCTCAATGCCGACAATTCCATCGACCTGCTGCAATATGGCGACTGGTACTGGGGCGGCGATGTGCCCGACTTCCTTTCCGGCAGTTATGACCCCGCCACAGGCACTGTGAAATTCGATATGGATTTCGGCGCTCCGTTCACCGTAATATTAACAAAGTAATTGAAGAAAGGAGAACCTGATTATGAAGAAATTCTTAAAATATGCAATGATGGGCCTCTGCCTCTCGCTGGGCTTTGTGGCCTGCGATGTAGAAACCGACGAGGAGGCTGGCGGAACCAATGTCCAGAACCTGGCCGGCCACTGGATGGTCACCGTTGACATCGTCGACGAAGCCGGTAACACGCTGTATAGTGACCCCTACGGTCTTGGCGAAATTGCCGTGTATACTTATAATACTGCCGCCAATGATGCTGATAGCATCTGGATTACAGACAACAACAACTTCTGGCAGTTCATGATGAAGATTCCTGCCAACAATAGCGCGCTCACTTTCTCGTGCCCCGAGAAAGACTATGATGCCGCTGGTACGGGCAAAGCTATCATCACGAATGGTAAGGTGCTGCTCGGCGCTGCCAAGAACCTGCACGGAATGCCCAACGACAGCATCGTCTTCGACATCTCGTTCAATGACGACGAACCTGCCTATGGCTACATCTACCGCATGTCAGGACAGAAGTACACTGGCTTCTACGAGTAAGAATACTTAACTCACACATAATTCTGGCGGCCCCCTCAATCCTCTGAGGGGTGCCGCCAGTTTTTTGGTCAATCGCTTGGTGATTTGGAATAAACTTCGTATCTTTGCACACGGAACCGCTTTATTCTCAAACTATGAACGAAGATAATAAATATATCCGCTTCGACTGGGCGGCCAAGCGCATGCTTCGCGACAAAGCGAACTTCGGCGTGCTGGAAGGACTGATCACCGTCCTTCTCAATGAACCTGTGCATATCGACGAAATCCTTGAGAGCGAGGGTAATCAGCAAGATGGGGACGACAAGTTCAACCGAGTCGACGTAAAAGCAAAAAACAGTAAGGGGGAAATCATCATCGTCGAGATTCAACTCACGCGTGAGCTGTATTATCTCGAGCGGGTGCTCTATGGTGTGGCAAAGGCAATCACTGAGCACATATCCCTTGGTCAGAAATACGACAAGGTGAAGAAGGTCTACTCTATCAGCATCCTCTATTTCGACCTGGGCCAGGGAGCCGATTATCTGTATCACGGCCAGAACCATTTCGTCGGGGTACATACAAAAGATACTCTGAAAATCAATTCCAAGGAGAACGACGTCATCAGGATGAAGGCGCCCGAGGAGATATTCCCCGAATACTTCCTTATACGCGTCAATGAATTCAATAAGGTTGCCACAACCCCCTTGGAGGAATGGATCGACTACCTGAAGACCGGGCGCATCCGTGAGCACACCAACGCGCCGGGACTCAACGAAGCCCGCGAAAAACTGCAATACCTCTCCATGAACAAGGCTGAGCGTCAGGCTTATGATCGCCATATAGACAACATTATGGTGCAAAACGACGTTCTGGATACAGCCAAACTGGAAGGCAGAGCAGAAGGCAGAGCCGAAGGTATTGCGGAAGGACGCAAAGAGGCCTGCATAGCCATCGCCCGGAAAATGAAAGAGATTGGCCTCGACATACAGACCATTTCACAGACGAGCGGACTTTCGGAAGAAGAAGTGGAAAAACTATAAGCCTTTATTATTTCAGCATCCTACTCATACTGTCGTCAGCCGAGCTGGTTGGCGACAGTTTCGTTTGCCTTGGCCACACGGTCGTCGTTGATTTCGCGAATGTAGGTCATCGTCACCTTCGTGTTGGCATGGCCCAGGGCCTGCGCAATGACGGGCAGGTCGACATTCGACGCATAGGCCGCCGAGGCCCACGAATGGCGGACGACGTAGCTCGTCAGCGGCGACTCAATCTTTGCGAGGCGCTGCAGGCGGTGGAGCGCCCGGTTGTAGCGCCCGAGGGCCACGTGATACTCGCGCTCGGTGCCGGCATGCAGCAGGGGGAAGACATAAGGTGAGTCGCTGTCGCGGTAGCGCCGCATGATCTCGGTGAGCTGGGGCATCAGCCCGATGGTGACGCGATGGCCGGTCTTCTGGCGCCGATAGACGATGTTGAGGGGCCCTACCTGCGACCGCAGCAGATGGGCGACGTCGACAAAGGGCATGCCCATGGCATAGAAGCTGAACAGGAAGACGTCGCGGGCGAGCGAGATGAAGTTATCGGAGGGCAGCTGCAGTTTCCGCAGCCGGTTGATGGCATCGACGGGGATGGAGCGCTTGTCGGTGCGGGTGTGGCCGGTGAAGACGTGGCTGAAAGCCTGCCCGGCATTGTCAGGGCTGTCATGTAGCAGCGAGCGCAGGGAGCGCATGTAGCACGAGATGGTGTTCAGACAGACGCCATGCTCACGCAGCCAGCGCTCGTAGCCCTGCAACAGTTCGGCGGTCACCTCCGACAAGGGCACGTCATGCTCCAGATAGGCCTGCAGCGAGCGCACGGCCGTCATGTAGTTGCGCCTCGTGCTGAGCGAGCGGCTGTCGGCCACCAGCTGCAACTGCCGCCGGAGATAGTCGCTGAGCATGACTGCGCCGGTCGCCCCTTCCTTCTCAGGGGCGGCCGGCGCATCGCCGTATTGATGCAGATGGACAACGATGTTGATATGATAATGGACGTCCACTTACCGACGCACGATTTTCATCACATCGTCAGCAGAACGCAGGATATAGATGCCCCGGCGCAGGGGAAGACGTCCGATGGCGTCGAGGGTGGTGCTGGCCACGCGGCGTCCGTCGGTGGTGTAGACATCTATCGGGGTTGAGGGATTCCAGTCGACGCTGCCGATGGCGTCAGGCTCAGGCCCTTCAACCTCGACCAAGGCAGACATCAGGGCCAGCTCGTCGATGAGCATGTCGGTGCCCTGACGCGTGACGAGGATACCGGTGACGTCGAAATACTTGTTTTCAATGACCTTAGGCGCAGTGATATTGCGCATGCCGAAGGTGTTGAAAAGTCGCACCTGACGGTCGCCCCCGATGGCGAAGATGCCGGAAACGCCTCCGACGGTGGTGCGCTGCAATGACACCTGATGGAGGGTCATGTAGTCAGCATAGTCAGCGTCGGTAATATCGGCCAGGAGGAGCTCGCGGGGCTGAAGCGCCGGGCCCTCGCTCAGCGTGACGCGCGGCGCAAACGCTTCGTCGGGAATGAAATACGGGATATTGTCGCGCAGCTCAGTGCGGCCCATCACCAGTCCGTCGAGCAGCTGGCCCTGGACGGCATTGATGCCCGCCTGAGGCAGCAGGATGGTGCCAGAGCTGTCGCGCACGTAGAGGTTGCCGTTATAGACATAGAGCACCTCGGCGCCGCTGAGGGCCAGCAGGCCTGACTGCACGTCGTCCTGAGCCTTGAAGTCGGCAATGTTGGCGATGATGTCGCGCGTCTCGACCGTGACGAGGCACTCGGCCACGAGTTCGTCGCTGTCGTTGGCACGCACCGTGATGACGGTCTGGCCGTCGCTCACGCCGGTGACTTTTCCTTCAGCGTCGACGACCGCCACGTCGGGATTGCTGCTCGACCACACAAGCGTACAGGGAACATAGTCGGGCGTGCGCACGGCCTGCAGCAGCAGGGAGGTGCCAGTGAAGACGAGCTCCGAGTCGGGCAGGCTGACCTGGCGCAGCACGTAGACGTCCTCCACGTCGAAGGTGACGACGCCGCCCTGCTCGCGGATGTTGGCGAGGCCGAGGCGCGAGGGCTGTCCGCTCCAGGTGAGCAGGCTGGCCGGACTGGTCGTATTGTTGAGCGTCCGCACGTTGCGCGAGCCGGGGAAGGGGTCGCTGGCGCGGCTGGCCGAGGTGCCGCCGGCGCGCACAATCTCGTAGTAGTTGTGGCGGGGATTATTGTTGACGCTGTTGTTCTCCCAGACACGGGTGCTTGTCGAGTCGACGCGATAGACCAACATGCCGTGGCTGGGCAGCGAGCGGTCCCACTTGCTGTTCTGCTGACGGTTCTCGAAGAAGAAAAACTCGCGGTTGACGGGCGTGTTGAGCCGATAGCCCGTGTTGCAGCTGTTGAGCTCGGGCAGCGTGTAGGAGCCCTCCTCGGTGATTGTCTGCGGCTCAGCAAATCCGACAGCATAGCGCTCAAAGAGCGAATAGCCGACGGGCGTGCGGCCATAGTTCTCGTAGGAGCCGCCGGCCATGATCGACCACTCGCCGGGGTGGTTGCTCTCGCCGCCGCTGGCCTCATAGTCAGCATCATAGAAGTCGGGCAGACCCAGCACATGGCCGAACTCATGGCAGATGGTGCCGATGCCGTCGATGGTGACGGTGGAGGGATAGGCCGTGTAGCCGTAAAGCTCGACGGAGCTGGCATAGTCGTAGAGATAGACGTCGTCCTTGACGACGGCCCAGTCGTCCCAGCCGCGCCCGTTGGGGTTGTAGATGATACTGCGGTGGGGCCAGTAGAGGCGCGAGTCGTTGCCGCCGAAATTGGCGCCGTAGCCGGCAAAGATGAAGTAGACCATGTCGACGACGCTGTCGCCGTCGCGGTCGTAGAGGCTGAAGTCGACGTCGTCGTCGGCAGCGTCGAGGGCGGCGTTGGTCAGCAGCGCGGCGTTGCCGGTGCCTCGGGCGTCATACTGGCTGTAGTCGATTTTATAGGGGCCATAGACGTCAAACTCGGGCGTGAAGCGTCCGTCGCTGTTGTCATGGAAATAATCGCGCACCGAACCGGTGTAGTTCTGGCGGCGCCCATTAGTGCCGATGTAGCCCGTGTAGTTCTCTTTGTTCACCATGTCGTCCATGAGGTCGCGGATGTCGGACCGCGTAAAACTGCGGTCGTTGAACTCCACGAGGATGAGCAGGCCCCGGAAATTACTGTAGTCATACTGCGGCGCGCGGCGCTTGGCACGGGCCTTGGCTTGGCGCTGCTGCTCGGCCTGCTGCTCGGCGGCCCGCTCGGGCGTCATCTCGGGCGCCAGGTAGCGGCCGACGCCCTGCAGATAGGCCAGCTCAGCCTGCTGGCGCTCGTCGGCGTCGTGGGCCACCAGCGCGGTGGGCGCCAGCTGGCCGTCGGAGCCCTTGCAGGCATAGACGTAGGCCCCCTGGTCGTTCTTCACCACAGAGTAGCCGTCGCCGGTCGTATTGAAGTGCAGATATTCGTCGCCGACAAGCCGCAGCGTCAGCATCGTGCCGTCAGGCTGTGGCACGCGCACGCTGCCCTTATGGGCGGGGACGGCCCACAAGGCGACGATGGAAATCCAGAAGAAAGTCAATAACAAAATAATCTTTTTCATACTTTCGCTCTTTTCAGTTTTGGTTGCGCATGCAAAGGTACGAAAAAAAATCAAGACCCGCCACCATTTAACATTATTTTCAACTGTCAGCTGAATTTCGTACATCGACCATGTACGAATTGTACATCGGTCATGTACGAATGGTACATCGGGCATGTACGAAAAGAAGCGGTACTTCTCGCATCGGGAAGTACCGCTTTGCCGGTCGAGAAGCACCGCTTCTCTTTAATCGAAATACTATCTGACGACCACCTTGCGCCCCTCGGTGACGACAATGCCGCGATAGCCGTCGGCAACGCGCTGGCCGGCGAGGTTGAAGGTCTTCCGGGGCTCGGGATCGACCGTCACGCTGCTGATGCCCGACGGTGCGGGCACCTCGGTGGGGCTCTTGAGGAGCTTCAACTCGTCGATGACTTCCCCGTTCAGCATGTTCGTACCGAAGATGGCGGTGACGGAAAAATACTTGCCGTCAATCGTTGAGGGCACCTTGACGTTGCGCAGGCCGAAGCTGTTGTTCAGACGGGCACGGTGGCTGCCGGAAACAGCCCACACGCCGTTGTCGCGCACCAGGCGCACCGTGTCGACCACCACCATGTCGGCATAGTCAGCCTCGGTGAGGTCGCGGAGCCACACATGGCGCCCACGGGGCGTGGAGCCTGAGGCAACGGTGAAGTCTTCGCTCGTGGTCTTATTCCCAACAGGCATGAACTGAGGCATCTTGTTGCTCTCGGCATAGGCGCCAAAGACGGAGCCATTGAGCACGTTGCCCGCCTTGAGGCTGAAGCCGCAGTTGGACAGCACAATGGCTGCCGAGGCATCGCGCAGGTAGACGTTAGTGCCATAGACATAGGTGACCTGAGCGTCGGTGAGCCTGAGCATGGCCTCGCCGCCCAGCTGCTTGAACTGGGCGATGTCTTCCGCCACGCGCTGATCCTCGATGGTGACGGCCGCGGTGGCAGTCATCCCATTGTCAGCCGTAACGACGATGTGGCATTCGCCGAGGCCGACGCCCGTCACATTGCCCTGGTCGTCAACGGTGGCAACCTGGTCGTTGTCGGTCGTCCAACTGAGTTACGTCAGCGCAAAACTGGGTGAAAGTTCGGCAATCAGCGTCCTGCTCTGGCCAATGCCGAGAACGACCTCAGCGGGCAGCGACAGGGCACGGAGGTTGTGGATGCTGCTCAGCTGGAAACTGACGATGCCATTGTCTTCGCGGATGTTCTCTAATCCAAAGTCGACCTTGAGCC
Organism: Prevotella sp.; assembly: GCA_017458195.1. GTDB lineage: Bacteria > Bacteroidota > Bacteroidia > Bacteroidales > Bacteroidaceae > Prevotella. Next base: position 13,310 of record JAFTGI010000028.1, on the reverse strand, counting down.
CACTCCAGGTCGTCAGGTGGGCTGGCTCCGAGGCATAGGACAACTCTGTCTTTTCAGCACGGCCCGGGAAGGCTGTGCTGGCAACGGTGCCGCCGGCCCGCAACAGCTCGAAATACATGTGCTTCGGATTGTTATTCACCCCGTTAGTGATCCACACCGTTGCGTTGGTAGAGTCGACGCGATAGACAAGCAGGCCATGGGCCGGAACGTAGCCATCCCACTTGATGCGCTGCCGGTTCTCGAGCAGGAAATACTCTCGCTTGTTAGGCGAATTGAGGCGCATGCCGGTGCCCGATTCATAGAGGTTCTCAAGCTCATAGTCGCCATCGGCATCGAGGGTGGTCGGCGTGGTGAAGCCCATGATGTAGCGCTCGAAGAGGGTGTAGCCGCAGGGCGTCCGGCCATCGTTGAGATAGCCGCCAGAGGCCATGATGTCGAAATCGCCGGGATGATCGCTCTCACCGCCGCTGCCTTCATAGTCGACATCATAGAAGTCGGGCAGGCCCAGCACATGGGTGAACTCATGACAGATGGTGCCGATGCCGTCCATATAGGGCGCACTCTCGCTGCCGGTCATCTCCGTGGAGCATGCATAGCGCCCCAGATTGATTCCGTCGAGACGATAGATGCCCCCTAACGAGCTTATGACGGTAGAGGCATGGGGCCAGAGCAGTCGCTCGTCGTTGCCGCCGATGTGGGAGCCGCAGCCGGCAAAGACCAAGTAGACCATGTCGACCTCGCCATTGTTGTCGCCGTCGTAGTCGGTGTAGTCCACTTGATCGTCGGCGGCCTGCAGGGCCTCGCGGATCATGACCGCGACACCGCTCTGTCTTGCTCCGGGATAGTATTTGCTGCGGTCAATCTGCACGGGGCCGACGATGTCGAACGCCGGGCAGAACCGCCCACCGGAGTTGTCGCGATAGTAGTCGTGCACCGAACCGGTGAACTCCACTTTGCGCCCTTTTGTATCAGTATAGCCGGTGTAGTCCGGGGTGTTGACCATGTCGGAGAAAACACTCTTAAAGTCGTCGCGCGAGAACTTCTGGTCGGTGAACTCAACGAGGATGATGAGTCCGCGCATACGGGTGTAGTCGTAGCTGCTGAGCCGATGGGACTGGCGGGTGCGGGCTTCAGCGCTGCGCTCCTGCTGCAGCTGCATGCGCTTGAGGGCCGTCATCGGCGGAACGATGGTTCCGCCCACCTGCTCAAGGAAAGCCTGTTCGCGGGCGGTGCGCCCGTCAGCGTCGTGGGCCACGTGCGCCGTCGGCAGGAGCTCATCGCCGCGCAGGGCGGCATAGACGTAATAGCCCCGCTGGTCGCGCACGACGGTGTAGCCATCGGCAGTGGTGGTGTAGTGACGATATTCATCGCCCACGAGGCGGAGGGTGAGCCGGGTTCCGTCTGGCTGTTCCACTCTGACCAGACCGGGCTTGGCGGGAACCGCCTTAACGACGGCACAGCAGAGCAGCGAGGCAAGGAAAAGGAAAAACAGTCGCTTCATAGAAATAACATCTCTTAGGTGTAGTAGTTACATGAAAGAAGAAAAAAATCTGCCCCGGTGCTCACGTGGAGCTGTTGCCGGGGCAGACATTTGCTATATCATGGCTTATGCCCGATATCTGTCAGATTACTTCACGAAGAACTTCTTGCCGTCCTTGATGTAGAGGCCCTTCTGGGCGTGGGAAACACGCTGGCCATTGAGGTTGAAGAGCTGACCGCCAAGGGTCTTGCCGCTCGTCTTGACACCAACGACATTGTTGGCTGCAATCTCATCAAGGGCATCCTGAAGATTGGCGTCGCCCTGCAGGATGATGATGGGAGAAGCTGAAGTGACGCCCTTACCCTCGACATAGATGATGGCGTAGCGGCCAGTCTCGCCTTCGGGCAGAGGATCACACTCGACGGTGGCAAACAGGGTGCCTGTGCGGAATTCTATGTTTTGCTGAACCGTAGGCTCATCCTCCTCGACAATCAGGTCAGCAACCCATTCGGGCAGCTCGCAGTAGTAGTTGTCAATGCCCTCATTGTCGGTCCAGGGATAAGCAGTGAAAAGCTCCACGAAGTTAGCATTGCCACCCATGTGCGTGTTGGTCACCGTCTTACCGTCGGCCGACACTTCGAGCACGTTGAGGTTGTTGTATTCGTTGCCATCCTTGTCGTAGCCGGTCTCGAGGATCTCAGCATAGTCGAACAGGGCGTTAAAGTTCATGTCGATGAGCACCGGACTCAAGTAATTGATTCCGAACGACTGCGACTTCGTCTCGTCTTCCCAGCACAGCACGCTGGTCTGGCCCTCGAAGTTTTCCTCTGCATTAGGAAGCGAACCGACAAAGTTGACGTCGACACCGTCCTGGTCGAAACCGGTGATGACCATGGCAAACTCGCCATTGAGGACGACAGGCTCGTCAACCCAGCTGCCAAACTCATCCTGATAGCTGTTCTTAAACTCAATCGAATAGACATTGTACTTGCCAGAACTGGTGTACTTGGTGTTGCCAGGACCTCCGAGGAAGTGAACATCCGTAGGACGTGCAAAGAGCTGACCGAGCACCTCGCCGCCGATTCTCTTTTGACCGTCAACCTCAACGACGTTATAGAAGGTCATCGTGAGCTGGGTTCCCTCGGGCAGCGGCGTGTCCTGATTGTAAGAGAGGGCATGAGCAGAAGTAAGATACATGTGATCTACTGCCGGATAGAACTGCTGGCAACCAAAAATCTTATAGCGGCCTAAGATATTACCTTCTTTGTCGGTATCCAGATATTCGCCATTGCCGAAAAGATAAGAAGTATTCTCGTCAGGATGGCAAATGCCCCAGGCTGCACCACTCATGGCATGGGTATGATCGGTGAAGGCAAGGGTGGCCAGCGAGTCACACTCCATCACACAGCCGAAGGATCCCGGTCTGGATTCGTAAGCAGTGGAATAATACGTCGTTGCCCAGTTGATGTTCATGTCGGCGAGCGAGAATTCCTCATTGCCGACCTTCAGCGTGGGAACAGTGCCGTAGTTGTTATAGCCATTGACCTGATAACAGCCAACGTTGCCGAAATTCAGATTGCCTTCTTCGTCACCATCGTAATCTTCGTCTCTGTAAGTCCAAACCGAATTGGCCTTATTGGTCGACAGGTTGACGAACGTGTACGCACGGTTGGGGGCAAACGAAAGGATTGAAACGTAATAATAGCTACCCTCGACGGTTTCACCGGCCCAAAATGCGTTCGTCGGTTTTGTGTAATAGACGCCGGTATCATAGGACTTGCGGGGAGCACTCATACGACTGTCTGCGTGTCTGACGTCAGCTACCTGCACAGGGCTGTTGGATATCGAAGCCATACGCGTGGCATGACTCATCATTGTCATTTCGGAGCGTTGCTGGGCGAAGCCAGTAAGCGCGAAGACTGACATCAAAGCGGGTAAAAGAATCTTTTTCATAATTAAATTGGAGTTTAAATTAATTGTTTGTTGCTATTCTATCTCAGCGTGAACACATACCAGTCGTCGGCATTGTCAGCACTTATCAGTTTTATCGTGTTGAGGTTGAACTGGGTAGTGGCTGCTGCGCCAGTGAGGCGACGGCAGAGGGTGTTCATAAAGGTTTCAATTGCAGGGAACTTCTGGAGCAATACGCGGCCACCGTCGCTCACCTCGCCAAGATTAACGACAAGGTCATTGCCTTCGCGCACGATGTTGACTTTATAGTACATGTTGGCATTCGTACGGTTAGCCGTATAGCGGATGCTGATGGAGGGAACGCCATTGGGGTCGAGGATGATGGCCACGTTGGAAAGCGTGTACTTACCGGCCCTCATCTGGTCGTTCATGGCTGTGTAGGCTTCCTTCATGCTGGCAGACATCTCTGAACGGCTGTTGATCTGCCACTGGCGGTTGGCATAGAGTGCCTCGTTGAGGAAGCGTGCCACGGTGTCGCCGCCGATGAAATAGTCGGGATAATCGACGCTCTCAAGCACATCCTTCTCCGTGTTATACAGGAAGTCCTGAACGGTCACGTTGTCCGGGAACTCGCGGGCGTCACGGAAGCGCAGGTAGTAGTTATCGCCACGTTTGGTGATCAGGAAAGGATTAAAGCTCTCGTTAGCGATGGGGTCGCCGTCGTAAGGATAGATATTGGGCAGGCCCTCCTCGGCTCCGATCATCTTGTAGATGCTGTCGCCGAAGTGCACCACATTGAACGTCGGTGCATTCGTGGGGAACAGGTAGTTCTGGAAGTTGGTCACGTCAGCCATATAGTCCTCGTAGACGATGCCCTCCTCAATGGGGGTGAGCAGATTGTACGTGCCGCGCTTCTTGCCTTTGAGCATCATGTAGCTGGCATCGTCGGGAGCCTCGACGACAATGAACTCATAGTCGCCGCCGAAGCCCGTGCCGTGCTCAGAGTCGGAGGAGCGATAGTCGGGGTCGGAGAAGTAGTGCATGTTGTCATTATAGGTGTTGAATGACAGCACCGGTCCGTTGTCGGTGATGATTTCCCAGAAAGCCGTGGTTTCGCGGTAGAGGTTGAGGTAATGCACCCGCCATTCGGTCTCACTGTTACCGGCCTGACCCACCTGGTCTTCCGACCAGTAAGGCCAGATGTAGCCACACACGTCAGCGGTGAAGTCTTTATTAAAGCGAGTGAGTAACAGATACCCCTTACCGTTGGGAGCCTCATTGTCGTAGGTGGGATAGAACTGCATGGCCCATCCGTTAGGCTGTGCCATCAGACGCGATGAATACAGGTCTTTTGCGGCATTGAGACGCTCAGCTGCACTCATGTCGAAAAGGTCGTCTTCCTCGCCCGAGCAGGCCGTGAAGCCCAAGGCGGCCACAAAAAGCAGTGTTGCTGATAATATCTTTCTCATAATTATTGTTCGTGTTATGGTCATTATTGATTCTTGAGTGCTTCTTGCTGCAGGCGCTTGTAGCCTTCGATTTCCTCATTCAGATATTCAATGAGCGTCTTGCTCGGATCGTTTTCATAGGGGGCGATGAGCTTGTTCTGCAGACGTCCGAAGGCATCGCGGACGAAGTTGCCGTCAGCATCGGTGATATACTGTCGGGTCTGCACTTCACGGCGCAGTTCGTCGATGCTCACCTTCCAGTTGTCCCAAAGCCAGGTGCGGACCATTTCGAGTTTATTCAGGATCACCTCGCGGCCGTCAACATTGTCCCAGTTGGCGCGGTCGAGCACGATGTTGCCAAGCGAGTCGGTCTCAGCCCAGCCGTCAGAGTTGCGCTTAATGACCTTGCGGGCCACCTTGTACTGCCGATTCGAGAGCTGATGCAGATAGCCGACAGAGTCGATGTCGAGATCAATGCCGAAGATCTTGCGGCCGCGCTGGCCTTTCTTCGTATCACGGACGAGGCGTCCGTCGCTGTCGTGCTGATATTTGCCGGGAATCGGATTGCCCAGTGAGTCAACTTCGAGCTTATAGTACCAGAACAGCGAATCGTACTTTTCTTCGGTCATCTCAACGTCCTCCCAGTCAATCATGGCGGTGTTAAGCAGCTGGTCCCAGCGCTCCTGATCCCAGGTGACGTAGCAGGAAAGCACCTCCACCCAGTCCTCGCGGTTGGCCGACGAGCCATAAGGCGTGACGAAGCCGAGCGAGCATTGCACCGAGTCGTGCTTGTCGTTCCAGTTGCTGTCGTAGAGGGCCTGCGAAATCTGGTCGAAGGCCGTCGGACGCTGATAGGTCTGGTCGAGAATATGGGCAAACTCGTGGTGCATGGTGTGAAAGAAGAGGTTGTTCAGGCCGTTGGGGCCTTCGATCTGGCTCACGTCGAGCTTATTGCATTCCATGAGCGTAATCTTCACGCCGCCCTCGGCCACACCCACGGTGCGCGAGCCGTCGTCGTTGTAGGCAGGCGATCCGATGACGTGGATGATGCGCGGGGCATACTTCTTCAGGAAGATTTCCTTCTCCTCTGCCAGCTTCTTGTAGACGTCGAGCCAGAGGTATTTGGTGAGCACTGCCAGCTGTACGCTCTTTTCGTAGCTGGCGGGCACGAGGTTCCGCTGCATGTCAGCACCGACGTCTTCCATGCGGTAGATGAACTTCATGTTATAGGGCTCGAGCATGTTCTTCTTGATGAAGGTGTCGAGCGGGAACGTGCCCATCGTTATGTCAAGAGGCTTGTCCTCACGGGGGAAGATGGTCTCGTCGAGTTCTTCCGTGCACGACATGGCTGTGGCCAGGCCAAGGACAGCGACAAAAGCCATGAGCAGATAATTGAGTTTCTTCATATATTGCGTCCTCCTTTCTTATTTTATTTCATTCAAGATATAACCGGCCGGAATAGCCATTTCGGTCTTAGTAGAGTCGACCGTCTGCGGGCGCGAGGGCTCCAGACCGGAGGCGATGGCATCCTCGGGCACCTCAAGGGCGCGGCGCGGGTCGTTCCAGGCCATGTAGTAGACCTCGTTGTTGAGTCCGTATTCATGGCTGTACTCCATGCCCCAGCGCTTCAGGTCGAAGAAGCGCAGTCCCGTGAAGTTGAGCTCGTAGCGGCGGAAGTAGTTCAAGGCGTTCATGTAGGGCACCTTCTCTGCCGAGATGACGTAGTCAGGACTCATGTTGGTCACGAAGTTCCAATCGTCGAAGCAGTTGTAGTTATAGTCCTCTCGCTTCGAGGAGAACCAGTTGCGGATGGCCTCCTCTGAAAGAGGCTTGGTGCCCTTGTAAGTGAGCTTCGTATTGGGCGCGAAGTTCTGGATGCTCGTCGAATAGGTCACGAGGTCTTCGAAGGCTCCGGGAATATCGCCAACCATGATCTTGGCTTCGGCCCTGGAGAGCAGCACCTCGGTATAAGTGAACTCGCGGCGGATGGTGTGGGCGTAGCCGATGCCGGCCACCTTGTCGCTATACTGGAACTGCTCGGAGATCCAGGCGGGATAGTAGGTGCCATAGCCGTTGCCGCCCAGGCCGCTCACGAAGATTGAGGGGTTGCCGGTCCAGTTGCCCCACATGTAAGGATTGTTGTGATAGTAGATGGCGCGGGCCACGAGCGAGCCCTGACCGTAGCGGTAGCGGCACTTGCGCTGGATGGTCGAATAAGTATCGAGCAACATGATGTTACTGTAGATGTAAGGGCTCTGCCAGGCGTTGGCAAAGTCGCTCAGATACGAGAGTCCGTCGAGTGTGCCATAGTCGAACATGCGAGTGAGCAGCTGTTCGCTGTTGGTGCCGATCACGGCGTTGGCATGCTCGATGACCTTGTCCCACTCGCGGGTGTAGAGATAGAACCTCACGGCGAAGGCATGGGCAGCAGCCTCGTTGAAGTGCCACTTGGGGAATTGATAGTTGATGTCGCTGATAAGCTTGAGTCCCTCCTCAAGGTCGGCCCGGATCTTCTTGTAGGTCTCGGTGACATTGCTGCGGTCGTAGTCGTCGTCAACCGTGGTGATGGGCTTGTAGAGGTAGGGCACGCCGATGTCGTGGCTGCTGAGCTCGTCGTTCTTGTAGGCCTGCGAGAAGCAGTTGACCAGGATGAAGTGGTCGTAGGCACGGATGAGCAGGCCCTCGGCGCGTGCGGCATTGTACTTGCGGTCGGCCACGAAGCCCGGCTCGGCGGCGATGCGGTCGAGCGCCAGCATACCCTCGTTGACCGAGTTGATGGAAGAATAGAATCCTGTCCAGAGGGCTGCGGGCGTGTCGCTCGAAGTCGACGACTTGACGGGCTCGAAGCGGAACATCTCGTCGTCCTGACGGCCCGATGAGGTCAGGTTGTAGTGGGTAGGATCCTGCTTGGCATAGAAACTGGCCGGCAGGTGCACCGAGTTGAGGTCCATGACGTTGTCGCTCGACAGCTCGCACACCCAGCCGTAGTTGGCATCGGGATAGCTGGCAGTGAAGAGCTGTATGACGTCGTCGACAGTCTGAATGGAAGTGCGCTCGTCGGGCTCCTTGTCGAGGAAGCTGTCGGTGCAGGCCGTCATGGCCAAGGCAGCCACGGCCACCGTCAGCGCTTTATTGTATATCGCAATCTTCTTCATATCTGTTCGTAATTTCAATTTTCAATGTTCAATCATCAATTCTCAGATTCCCAGACGCAGCGTGAAGGTGAACTGCTTGGAGAGCGGCGTTGCCACACCGCCCGAGTTGACGAACTCAGGATCCTGGCCGTTGAGCTTCTTGTCGGCATAGAGCAGCATCAGGTTGGTGGCGTCGAGCTTCAGCGAAGCCGAGCCGAGTCCGAGCTTGCTGACGAGCTGCGGGTTGAAGTCGTAGGTCAGTGAGACGTCCTTCAGACGGATGAAACCGCCGTCGGCCACGCGTGCCGTCGAGTAGTTGTAGGCGTTGTAGGCATACGACAGGTAGCGGTCGTTGTAGTTCTGGCGCACGGAGGCGATGGCCGGGATGTCGGTCACCTTCTCGTCGCCGGGCATCACCCATCGGTTCTTGAACTCCTTCGGCATGGCGGCCAGGTCGCTGTAGCTGGCTGCGAAGACCGGGTCGAGGCGGAGCTTGTTGCCGAACGAATAGGTGATGAAGACGTTCAGGCGCCAGTTCTTCCAGCGGAACATGTTGTTCAGGCCGCCGGTGTAGGTGGGCTCCGACGGGCCCTCGTACTTCAGGTGGCCGAGGCGCTCGTACTCCTGGAAGTAGATGTCGCTGGTGGTGACGTTGCCCTCCTCGTTGATGACCTGCGGGATGCCCTCGTCGTTCAGTCCCATGAACTGCAGCGAGAACAGTGCGCGGTGGGGATAGCCTTCGCGGGCGTAGCCGCTGCCCGAGACGAGGTCGATGACGCGCGAGACGGACATCAGGTCGGTGATCTCGGTGTAGTTGTAGGCGAAGGTGAAGTCGGTGGTCCACTGGAAGTCCTTCTTCATGATGTTCTGCGAGGAGACGGTGGCCTCGACGCCGTGCGACTTCATCGACGCCACGTTGGCGTACTGGCGGCCGGCGAGCTGCGAGTAGTAGTAGCCCATCAGGTCGAAGTTGTCGCGCCAGTAGGCGTCGGTGACCAGGTTGATGCGGTTGTTCACGAAGCCGAGGTCGACGCCGACGTTGAACTCATGCTTCTTCTCGTAGGTCAGGTCCTCGTTGGCATAGCTCGACTGGTAGAGGGCGGTCTCCTGCTGGTCGCCCTGCGGGCGCCACATGTTGGCCGAGCGGAAGATGGCCTGCGCGTTGGAGGCGGCCGTCTGCTCGCCTACGAGCGAATAGGAGAGTCGGAGCGTGGCGTGCGAGAAGACGCCGTTGGTGCGCTCCATCCAGCGGCGGAAGAAGTTCTCCTCGTGGGCGTTCCACGATGCGGAGACGTTCCATGTGGGCAGCCAGCGGCTCTGGCGGCTGCGGCCCAGCTGGTTCGAGCCGTCGTAGCGGGCGGTCAGGTTGCCCGAGTAGCGGCCCTTGTAGGAATAGTTGGCGTTGGCGAAGTAAGCCAGGCGACGATTCCACGAACGGGAGAACGACGTCAGTTCGGTGCCTTCCTCCTTGGCCTGCTTGAAGAAGTCAGGTGTGATGACCTGCAGGCGGGCCTTGTTGTAGAGCACGCCATAGGTCTGGTCTTCGGCTGCGTCGTAGTCGGCGCGGTTGGCCTCCATACCGGCCAGTGCGCTGAAGATGTGGGTCTCCTCACCCTTGACGCTCCAGACGTGGTTGTAGTTGGCCGTGAAGCGGAAGTCGAGCTGCTTCACCTCGTTGCGGTTCAGGATGTTGATACCGCCCTCGGGCATCACCGAGATGGGCCATTCGCCGGGTTTGTCGGGATCCGTGTAGAGGTAGGGGTTCGAATACATGATATTCGGGTTGTTCACACCGGCCCTGTAGGCCTCGGCCATGTTCGAGTTGTCCAGGATGACGTGCTCACGGTTGGAGCGGTTGATGCGGTAGCTGCCCAGTGCGTTGAGCGAGAGGCCGCGGATGGGCTTCCACTCGAGCTCGCCCTGGAACTTGGTGTCCATCACGTCGATGTCGATGTAGTTATTGTCCAGTTCCGAGAAGATGCTGAACGGGGCGTAGTTGCGCGTGTAGACCTGATTGGGGTCCAGCGTGCGCGAGGTGTTCAGCGCATAGCTGAACGGGTTGATGTCGAACGAGCGGCTGACGGCACCCGAGACCACGTCGGTCGACTGGTTGAGCGTGCCCGGAGCCTTCTGGTCGCGGTAGCTCGTGTTCGTGCGCAGCGTGGCCGTCAGGTTCTTCGACAGCTTGTAGGAGGCGTTGATGTTGGCCGTGTAGCGCTGCACCTTCGAGTCCTTCGTCCAGCCCGGGTCGACCATGGCCGAGAGCGAGGCGTAGAGCGAGGCGCGGTCGGTGCCGCTGGAGACCGACACCGAGTGGGTCTGCATGATGTTGTCGTTGAACAGCAGGTCGAACCAGTTGGTGTTGCGGAACTCGGCCTCGCGCAGGTAGTCGTTCATTGCCTTCTCGGTGTAGGGCAGCATGAAGTCGCCCGTCTTCTCGTTGTAGGTGTTCATCAGGCCGTACATCTTGCCGTACAGGCCGGCCGACGAGGCATTGGCAATCTGCGAGAACTCCAGCCAGCCCTTGGCGGCCATCTCCTTGTAGATACCCATCTGCTCCTGCGAGTTCGAGATGTTGTAATTGCTGTAGGAGGGCTTCAGGCGGTAGGTGAACTCGCCCGTATAGTTGATCGAGCTGTGGCCCTGGCGGCCCTTCTTCGTGGTGATGACGACCACGCCCGACATGGCGCGCGCGCCATATATAGAGGTGGCGGAACCGTCCTTCAGCACCTGGAACGACTCGATGTCGTCGGCGTTCAGGCCGGCGATGGCGTTCGAGATCAGCGTCGTGGCGTCGCCCGACGAGAGGTCGTCGGCGTCGACGTTGACGGCGTCCTCCATGATCACGCCGTCGACCACCCACAGGGGCGACGACGAGCCGTAGATCGAGGTGGCGCCGCGGACGCGGATCTTCGGGGCCGTGCCGAACGTGCTCGACACGTTCTGCACCGAGACGCCGGCGGCGCGGCCCTCCAGGGCGCGCGTAACGTCGGCCACACCGTCGAGCTTCGTCTGCTCTGCGTCGATTTTCGTAGTTGCACCGGTGAACAGTCGCTTGTCCATCTTCTGGATACCCGTGACGACGACTTCGCCCACCTGTGCGGTATTAGACGTAAGGTTGACCTTCATGCCCTGCTTCGGCGTGACGGTCTGTGTGTTCATGCCCACGAAGCTTATCACAAGTTTCTTTCCGGCGGGCACGTCAATGGTAAACTTACCGTTCATGTCGGTGGTGACGCCCTTCGTCGATCCCTGCACTTTAACGGTGGCGCCCATGAGCGGCTCCCCCATGTCCTGATCGAAGACCGTGCCAGAGATTTTGTTTTGAGCGAAGGCCATTCCCAGTGATAGGAACAGTCCCACCAAAAGCATTGTTAGTCTTTTCTCCATAAGTTGCTATTTAAATTGTTTTGTTTGTTGCATTGTTGTTGTCAAAGTGTTAATCGATAGTATTCGCCCTCATCCAGTGCATAGATTTTCGGCATTTTTAGATTTTTTAAGACCTCCGCGCGGGAGGTGTGGACTTTTTTTTATACATTTGCCGTCGATTTTGTATTTATTAACCTAAAAACACTATGTCACCTGTGAAAATTAATCTCAATCTGAATGTACATCTATACATGCACGGCTCGGCCGGCGAGGCGGAAATCCCGCCGGCGACAGAAACTTCCGACCGCACCATAGAGGATGCCATCCGACTGGCTATCAGCAAGATGAAACCGCAACGCAGCGCCAAGACCACCAGCAACTACATGACGGCGCTGAGGTCGTTCGGGCGCTTCAGCCCGGCAGGCATGCGCCTCTCGGAGCTCTCCGAGTCCACCATCGAGGCCTATGCCCAGTGGCTGCGACAGGAGGGCGTCAGCCCCAACACGTCGTCGTACTACATGCGCTCGCTGCGCACCCTGCTCAAGGACATTGACGAGCAGGCGGGCAGCCTCTTTGCCCGCGTCTTCACGGGCAACGCACGCACCGTGAAGCGGGCCGCCGACCGCGACACCCTGCTCAGCCTGCGCACCCTGCAGGTACAGCCCGCCAGCTACTACGCCCTGGCCCGCGACGTGTTCATGTTCTGCTTCTACGCCCAGGGCATGCCCTTCGTCGACGTGGCCCACCTGCGCACGTCACACATCAGTCATGGCTACATCGTCTATCGCCGGCAGAAGACCGGACAGCGCGTCAGCATCCGCATGGAGCCCTGCATGCAGGACATCATCGACCGCTATCACCGCCAGGACAGCGACCTCGTCTTCCCTCTCATCCCCGACGACAAGACCGCCGACGAACTCGCCTATTGGCACAGTCTGAACCGCTACAACCGCGCGCTGAAGGTGCTCGCACGCCGCGCCGGACTCGACGCGAACCTCACCTCCTACGTCGCGCGCCACACCTGGGCCAGCGAGGCCTACCGACAGAGCGTCGACCTCTCGGTCATCGCCAAGGCCCTCGGACATGCCAACCCCAAAACGACCCTCACTTACGTCAAGGAGCTCGACGACGCCACACTGGCCAACGCCAACCGCCGTCTCTTGGCCGACTTCGAGGACCGTTCCGATACATGAAACGGCGCTTCTCGAAAGTAATATAGGGGTATATTACTTCCAAAAAGGGCCGTTTCTATGATTTTGAGGCAAAACTTTCCAACCTGTAAAGTGCCGTTACAAATTAAAACTAAAAACATTCGAAAAAATATGAAACTGAAACCTGAAAGCGGAATCGCAAAAGTGAAATGTGAAAAAACAGCACGAAAATGCATTTTTTGGATGTTTTTTTTGGTTTTCTCGGAAAATCAACGTATCTTTGCACCCCGAAAGTTTATGCACTCACAGCTGCACGCCTCCCGCGCGGAGGTATGCACTCGGCTGTAGGATTCAGTAACCTTGAGGAGAAACAACAAAAAAAACAATAAATTGTTCGTGTATCGTTTATGAAAAAAAGACTGACACTGATTTTAGTCGGAATGCTCTTGTCGATTGGGTCGATTCTTGCCCAGAACAAGATTTCAGGCACCGTCTTCGACCAAGACATGGGTGAGCCCCTGATGGGCGCCACCGTCAAGGTCCAGGGCTCGTCAAAGGGCGTCACCACCGACATGAACGGTAAGTTTACCATTGATGTGCCCGCCGGAAAGAAGCTTGTGATAAGCTTCGTGGGCATGAACACACAGACCGTCACGCCCAAGCAGGGCATGAAGGTTAACCTTACTTCTAACACGGCCCAGGTGGGCGAAGTCGTCGTCACGGGTATCCAGAAGATGGACAAGCGACTGTTCACCGGTGCAACTACGAAAATCGACGCAGAGCAGACGAAGCTCGACGGTGTAGCCGACGTTACGCG